>VGMB01000355.1 GCA_016866585.1 Chlamydiota bacterium | reverse complement strand
ACCTGCAGAGTCAGTTGGAGAAGCTTGAGAGGGAGATTTGATAGCTTTAATTTTTTCTGCATCGAAAGAAAACTTACAGGTTAGATCGTAGAAACCATCTGCGGTTTCACAAAAGCCAGCCTGGTTTAACGATGGCAAACTCCAGCTTTGTGCATAAAAAAATGCAAGTTGCGTGTGCATTTTTTTTATATCAGGCCGGCTTAAATGATTTTCAGTAGCAATAGACTCATTTTTATCGGTAGGGGTTAAAATTTTCTTTGCTATATTTTCAATGGTTAATATAAGTCCGTAAAAACTAGCTAATTCTTCTTTCCATTTAGTTCCTGCATAATCGATAATTTGAGAACATCGATCGGGTAGGAAAAGGAGTTGGTTGAGAGGTAGGCCTCTGGAGTTTAATTCAGTTCTTTGGTCTATTATTGAAAACAGAAGTGGAATATAGTTCCTTATAGGAGTATATTCATCAAATATTTTTTGAGGCGGGGATCCTGGTTCTACCCTTAACGTCGTGTCTAATTTACCAAGAATTGTTTCTGCAATAATTAAGTTGTGCTTGAGGTCTGTAATTTTTTCTTTATATAGATGGCATAATAGAAAAAGCTGGCCTATAAGTTTTATTTTGGGGTCTGGGTTTTCTCTTAGATTGTTGATACTTACTTCGTCAGGTATGTTTTTTATAGGTACCTGGAGCGTGTTTTCGTCCAAAGTAAACTGACTCATATGCGTAAGCATGACTTGATCGAAATCGTGAGAATTGTCATTAACGTCTGTTCTTTCAAAATCAGCAAAAAGTTCCCTAATATTAATATGTATTTCAGTATGGGTTTCGTTTAACGTGATTGCATTACAGAGATTAGGAATGATAGTAAGTATGTCATCAAATATCCTGAAAGGTATGGAGGAAGAGCTGTTTACTTTATCAAAAAGCTTTTTATTGAAGCCTATTAGGTCATAAATGCTAGAAAAAAAGGCTATTTCAAGATGGACTCCATTTTTTATTTTATAAAGTTGTTGAAGTAAATCTAAAGCGAAGTCTTTTCCAATACCTTGTGTCGTGCGACAGTAATCACTAGACGTAGTCAACATGTTAAGCGCAAGAGTTTTAAGTCGATTTTTTAAGGGCTTGCTGTCTGTATCGTACTGATTAATTGATAGTATGCTTTCTCTAAATAATGTTTTTAGGGTGTCCTTTTCGGGATCGGTTAAAACTCTGAGGCCTTTTTTGGCTGTGCTACATCGGCTAACAAAGGTATCTAGATCTAGAACCTTGGGAAGATTTAGGCTGTCTACTGTAATTTGCGTTATTTGTGACATGTGTATAATTAATATTTATTTCAATATTATACATTACGACGGAATTATTTTCATTTTTAAATAAAAAAAACCCTAGAATTATCTAGGGTTTTTTTTATTTAACTAAAGCGTTATGCTGGAATTACTTCATCTAATTGAGGTGTACTGGATTGATTCTCTTCGAGATACATTCTGACTGCAACTTTGACG
>VGMB01000354.1 GCA_016866585.1 Chlamydiota bacterium | reverse complement strand
TCATTATTTCTGAATCGCTCATACAGCATGAAGGGCCACGCTGAGTAGTTTGTGAGGATAGGAGATTTTTCTTTCATTCAAGACTAAATTCCTTCATGAAATCATCAATGAAACAAAAGAGAGTTGTCAGCATCATTTTAGACCTTTTTTTGATTGTTTTTTTTCTGAAACTAAAAACTTTAATCAATCAAAGGTCTTTTCTTCATCAAAATTTTATTTATCTTCTTGAGTGATTAGAACTTAAACTCGAAACTCAGGTTATCAAAGTAAGCTTTCAGACTGTCATTTTTTCTGTCATGAACCACGTATTTAACCGTTCCTTTATCGAAGTTGTAAACGACTGTAAAATAGTCATGTCCCTTTAAGACTGATTTTTCATCTACTTCTAAATAAGAAATAGGTTCTTTTGTCTTTCGATTTAAACCTCGTTTTACAGCCAGCTCCATAATGTGCCTTGCTTGATCCCAAGAAATGCGTAAAATTTTAGCCGCTCCAGAGATAGTGCATTGATTTAAAATATCTATAGCTAACTGCTGAAACATAAGAGTAAAACGTGAATGAGCCTGAGCCTATGGAACATCTATCTGCTGGATACCGTGCAAAGAGCACTTGATGCGGGGTATTTTAGCATGAACAAAGGTCTTGTACCCACAACTATCTAAATGTCTACAGGTTTGCTCATTGACGTGGTCATAAATTGGGCAAGGTTCCTTGCATCCATCACATAGGCAAGTACTAGATTTGTAGCTAACCTAAATATCTACTTGCTGCGATTTAACTTGAAATTAGACGTCATCGACAGTCCATGTCTCGATCAATCCAATTAAATAGTAGTAAAGCTCTTTCATATGACTATCATTTTTTACCTAAAGGATAGTCATTTTAGAATTTTTTCACAAAAAAGTCGGAAGGACCAGTTTTTATAAATTATAGAGCTTGTCATTTAAAATTTAATTAAATATGTGTTTTTCAGTAAAAAACTTCATCTTTTTATGCACTAGAGTTGTTGTTACTAGTACATAATGGACAAGGCCTGTTGTCTACATCATAAGAGACCGTTAAAATTACATAGGCTGCATAAAGTCCTAAAGGTAGAACAGCAATAAGGGATGAGGACAAAGCCTCAAGGGAAGCAAAAGCTACTCCACTAATCAAATTAGTCAAGGCATTCTGTCCGAATAAGAAAGCAATAGATCCTCCTAGGGCAGGCATAGCAAATTTGTATGCGCAGTTTTGCTCCACTGTTAATCTGTAAAATAAAGAACTGGCAAAACAAACTCCCAAGCTTGCAGGAAAGGAAAGCGGCATAGCTAGCATAAAGCCCGTCATGGCCGCAGCTCGAAAAATGTGGTTGGCAATCAAGGCTACTTTGAAGGCGTTGGGATGGTAATCGAAGTGTTCTTTAATATTCTGGGTAGCTTGGCTAAGAACGTTATACCTCATAATTGTATTGTGTAAGCTGGTTGCAAGTGACATTTAAGACTCCTTAAAAAAATTTTAAGTAATATAAAAAATTAGGAGTATTTTTGAAAAGAGATAGTACGTCGTTA
>VGMB01000353.1 GCA_016866585.1 Chlamydiota bacterium | reverse complement strand
AGCTTTATAGATGTGTTTAAATCTCTTTTTTTGAAATGCAATGATGAAGGGATCGCATTTACTATGGAGGTAGCTCTCAAAGGCGATTCGGCACAACAGTGTATCGATATGATGAAATTATTTGATTCTATTGTTGATTTTGAAGTTGTTCCGGTTGCTAAAATATTGCTTCAACTTGACTTACACATAAAGTCGTTTGAGTTCAAAAGTAAGATGTTTGGTCTTATAGCTAAAATACAGAGTGCGGATAGAGATAATTGGCTTAGTTCAGGTCTTAGCATTATGGGGAAAGTCCAAGATGAAGAAGATGCTTTTTTGATTTTCCGCGCTCTTAGGTATATGCCAAATAGCCTCATGGGGCGCTTTGCAGAATTTACCAGTCAGTACATTGATACATGCGAACCATTTACAGATCACTTTAGCCTTATACATAAGTTTTTGAGCAACAACGCGGATTGTATTGATACGGTGCACAATAATATGATGTACAGCTTACATCATATAGGTGATGCAAATGAAGCTAATGACCTATCTTCAGAGCTGATTAATTATAATCAAAACTTTATGTTAGATAATGAACATCCATTATATCAGCTTGCCATTTTTGTATGTCTTATAACTCTAGAAGCAAACCACCCCAAAAACCCCTATAAGGTCTTTGATGGTCACATAAATGCTCCTTACCTTAATAAGCAGGAGTTGATAGTTCCTGTTCTTAAGTTTTTAGATAAGTATGTACAAATGAAGTTTTCCGCGTTTGGTGATATGGTTAGAGATCAGATTACCTATGACACTATGATGAGCTTTTATAATCAAACTCCACTTACCTCTGCGGATCTACACTCATTATTACAGCGTGTGAATTCCAGGATTGATCAGCTTTCTCCAGAAATAAACAGTCAAATTAAAGAGCTTGTCAAAGAATCTTGTGGGTTTGGTCTTGATGATCTCCTTAGAAATTTTAACGATCCTTATTTATTTCAACTTTTAGAGTTGACTGAGGGGTCGAACATAGCTAAGGAAAAAGCGTTCTTTGGTGCAATACTTTCTTTCATTCTTAAGCAGTCCGACGAGGTTCAAGAGGGACAACTTGTATCAAATCAGGAGATGGCTCTATTTAAAATGTCCTCTTCAATACAAAATTGTCCAGCAGGTAAAAATGAAGGGATCCTACTTGCTTATAACCAGCTTGAGTTGGCTGATAAAATACCTACTGCGCAACAAGATGAACTTTCTCCAATCGCATCGAAAGTAAAGATGAGGTGTTATAGTCTTTTAGTAGAAAAAATGGATCAGATGATTTCTTCAGATACCCCTATGATGAGAGAGATGACAGATGAGACTGGTGAGGTGGCTCAGTTATCTCATCAGTCATTGTATGTAAAGAATCGGTTATCTTCAGTTATTGGTTTGGATCATGGTATGCGGTTTGATTTGCATACTAATGTGTTGTATAATGAACTTATACAAAAGAGCACGGAACAGTTGTTTCATATTTTTGCAAGTCACTGTACGGTGGGTTTTTTTGCGGAGCAGCTTATCCAAGATTTT
>VGMB01000352.1 GCA_016866585.1 Chlamydiota bacterium | reverse complement strand
CAATTGTTATTAACTGCTTTGCTAGCGAACATAATAAGCTGAAGTATTCACATCAGAAACAGCCTTTGCTATTTTTTTAGCAAAGGCTTCTATTTTTTAGTGAACAATTACAAAGCCGTCATTGTAAATGGGGCCTCTTGGTCCTATTGGAAGGTTATTTGTAAAATACTGACGATAAATCTTTAGTCCTTGACTTGCGTTTTGTACACAGAAAAAGCAATTACTTACCCATTCTGATCCACTAATTGTTCCTGTGTTAAGATTACAGTTAAACCTAGATGTGATCTTTTCTTTCCAGTATTCAACAGAACCAAATAGAAGTATTGGTGTTGCATCTGTTGAGCCTACTTTTCGACGTACTTCTTCAAGGGTATATTCAAAATCTGTTCCTATACCCCCTTGCAGAAATATTGGAAAATCAAGGTTAAATTCAGCTTGTCTTTCTACAAGTCGATCTAATCTATAAGTCATTTTTATATCGACATATGGATTTTGCATCTGCTCTGAAATGACCGAACTTTCCTTGTGTCTAAAGTCAACAATATTTGCACAAGATAAAAGATTGAGTTTTTTAGCTACTTTATTTCCTAATTCCATAACACCTGGGCCTCCACCGGTAATTAGAGCAATAGGAGTGTCGACATTTAAAAGTGCATGATTGACCTCTTGCCTCATAGATTCTATACCTTCTAATAGAAGGGTTAGTTCTAATTCGAAGTTCCCTGGTATTTTATGAGACCCATATACACCGAAAAATGTAGCTCTCATGAAATCATCCACTAAATTAAGAGGAGCAAACATTCCAGCATCTTTGTCAGGACGAGGTACATATTGTAAAATTTTACCACAGGTCTTATCGACCCAGTAGGTGGGGATCGCAAATTTAGCAAGGTCATGTAGAAGAGATCTATCTTCATGAGAAAAGAAGTCAGCATACGAGAATGATGCTTGTTGAAAATATATTCCTTTTAGACAGCGCTGTACTTGATCTGCTAAAAGAAGTTTTTTCATCAGTGGGGAGGGGAAGTACTTAGATAATAATATTCCTTGAGAGGTTATCAGTCCGTCTTGGATTCCTTTTAAGAAGGGAAATGAAGGCTGTTGTTCTATATACCTGTCTACCATGTAGGCCTGGCTTTCAGGATGGTATATTAATCCTGGGAACTCATGAGGATGAGGCTCTCTTGCAATCCAATCATTGCTTTTTAAATTTAAAAGCTGCTCTCCTTTAACAACGAACACAGCAGCACGGTGATGAGATGGTTGAGGTGCTGTTTCGAATGCTTTAAATAGAGTGCTGGGATGCTCTAAACAAGATTGCAGCTGATCCCTATCACTAAAGAATACGTGCTCTCTATGAGGCTCTAGAGTGTAAAATTCTAAAGGTATTATTTTTATCTCTTCTTTAGCATCGCCAAATAGTTCATATACATCTCCTGATGCTTTCGTATCTGGTTCTAATATAGATGCCGAGGTGTGGTGATATCCAGCTGGTAACAATTTGTCAACGACTCGTCCAAATGCAGTGCGGATATGAAGAGGTTGTGTTTTTACGAGCAAAATTTCATCAGGGA
>VGMB01000351.1 GCA_016866585.1 Chlamydiota bacterium | reverse complement strand
GGTTACAAATACATCAAGCCAGTCTTCTTTTGTTTTGGCTAGATTAAGAATCATCGCTAGAGGGAGAATTCCAGTTAAAGCACCTTGAAATCTAAGAATGTATAGATGGCCGAAGTAAAAAGTGATAAATCCAGGTATGTATAAGATTTTGAATAATAAACTTATTATTGAGATCGTTAAAAAAAGAATTAAACTTTCTTTTCTTTTGTACAAGATCCAAAGTGTTGTTAGAAGGATGATAAATCCTATGTCTTTAAGCTGAGGCCTAATAGAAACAATTTGAAAAAAAAAACTTAGAGCTAAAAAACTTCCCCATATTTTGGGGTCTTTTTTTATCCATAGGCTGCAAACAGCTATAACCACTAGTCCTGTAGCATAAAGCAAAGTTAAAAGCATTTTTTCACCCTTTTTCTGAAATCTAAAATAAATAAATTTTAATGTCTATCTTGTTGTGCTTTTTTTAAATTAGAATTAATTGCCGAAATTAAGAGAGTATATTTGAAATAGATTTACAATAATTTCTCGCCGTGTTAAAATTTTTTAAATAGTTCTCTTTAGGTGATTTATGACAATTAGTGTTGTTCAAAAGAATTCAATATTTTCGATGCGGGCTTGGGCTATTTGGTTTCTTGGTGCTACTTTCATGTTTTATAAATATGCACTCGAAGTTTCTCCAAGTGTAATGACTGGAACCTTAATGAAGACTTTTAATATAACTGCTGTTGAGCTAGGTCATCTAACTGCATGCTATTTCTACGCATATCTATTACTTCAAATTCCCGCAGGAATCTTATTAGACAAATTCGGTCCCAGGAAAACTACGTCTGTTGCAATCCTTTTGTGTGCTATAGGCTGTTTCATTTTTTCTCGAGCTGATACATTTTTTATGGCAGGTGTTGGCAGATTTCTTACAGGTGCCGGAGCTGCCTTTGCTGCTATAAATTGTCTGAAATTAATAAATAATTGGTTTGCTCAGAGGCAATTTGCCTTTATGGCGGGTCTCATGATGACTATGGCTATGTCGGGTGCGGTTGGAGGGCAAGCTCCACTCTCTGCATTTATTGAAAAAATGGACTGGAGGCATGCCATGGAGATAATAAGTATGTCCGGATTTGGCTTGGCTCTTTTGTTTTGGTTTGTTGTAAGAGATCATTCTCCAAATATGATTTTATCCTATAAAAAAAGTTCAAATATCTCACTCGTAGATAGTTTAAAACAAGTTTTGAAAAATACACAATGTTGGTGGCTTTCGGTATATAGCGGATTTGCCTTTGCACCAGTAATGGTTTTTGGCGGTCTCTGGGGGGTATCTTTCTTGTCTCAATCTTTTAAAATATCACAACATTTTTCTGCTCAAATGGTTTCGTTGATATTTATAGGATTTGCTGTCGGAGCTCCTATTTTTGGCTGGCTCTCGGATAAGCTCGGAAGGAGATGTACCGTTATGTATTGGGGTACTTTACTTGCTTTTCTGACTATCTCTTTGGTTATTTATTGTCCGATACAAAGTATTTATATTCTTGGTTTCCTATTGTTTGTTTTTGGTTTTTCAATAAGTAGTTTCTTGCTCTGTTTT
>VGMB01000350.1 GCA_016866585.1 Chlamydiota bacterium | reverse complement strand
TTAGAATCATGCGGCTTTTATGACGCAAAACTTTTTCCAGAAATCGAAACAACCGCAAAACAAGTATATGAAATTACAATTCATATCGACTTAGGGGAACGTTATACTATTAATCATACCCGTATACTTGTTAATAATAAAAAATTTCCTTTCAACAAAAAGCTGCTTTCTGCCCAAAAAGAAACCCCCGCCATTAATGAATTAATTCTAAATGATAAGCAGACAATAGCTACATTTTTGAAACAAAATGGTTATGCTTCTGTTGAAATCTTAGATGAACAGGTAGAAATTAATCACGATACTCTTTTAGTAAACGTTGTATACTCCTTTAAAACCGGACCTAAGGGTGTATTTGGGTCTTACAAAATTAATGGCCTAGCATCTGTAAATTTAGACTATATAGAAAAGTTCATTCAGTGGATCCCTGGGGAACCCTATAACATTGATAAAATCAATAAAACTGAAAGCTTGCTTTTAGAGACCAACTTATTTGAAACTGTTTTGATTACCCCCTCTGAGCCTAATGAAAAAAATGAATTTACGCTTAATATCAATTTAGCGGAAGGAAAGCATCACCATGTGCAACTTAATGTGTATGGAAATGTTGCTCTTTCAAAAGATACCCCTGATCCTTATGAGATAGGATTTATGCCTAAATATGCCCACGACAATATATTTAATTCTAATGAAAAATTTGAAGCAAATATGATTTTATCTAACATTGTACAGGATCTTAACTTATCGTTACGAAAACCCCATCTTTTTTTCTTCAATACCACAGGTCGTATTTTTCTTAGTGGAGAACACCGAGGTTATGAGGCCTATTCTTATTTAGGATTAGATGGAGGAATCGGCATTGATTATAAGATTACACAATATCTATTGGCAGATTTTGGTTGTACTTATGAAAAGTATTCTTTAGAAAGACAAACTGACCTTAAAAAAAACTCATATAGCTTTTTGGGATTCCCATTAGCTTTAACGTTAGACACGCGGAAAAATAAAATTTTTTCTAACTCTGGAATTATTTTGAATACTACGTGGACTCCTTACATAAACTCTAATTACACCTTACATTACCTTACAATAAATGGATCTTTTTATTTACCTTTGATTGATGAATATCTTATTCTTGCGGGATGGGGAAGATGGGGAAGATTGTCCGGAATATCGTTTGACGATTCACCTATGGATAAGCGAATATATTTAGGAGGAAGCAAAAACCTAAGAGGATATTCCACAAACTCGATTGGGCGAAGCGACGCCTTACTTACTAATCGTGAGAAGTCTATCGCCTTGGGCGGGCTATCTGGAATAGCGTTTGGAATAGAACCTCGATTGAGAGTTTATCGCAAATTTTGGTCTGCGGCGTTTGTAGATGTGGGCACAATTTCTGAAACAGACAATGTTTTTAAAGAAATTTCTGGCACCTCTGACCTATATTGGGATTGTGGGGTAAGCTTTTTTTATTTTACAGATTTTGGTCCATTACGCATTGATATAGCTTATCCTATTGGAGACAAAATATCCGAAAGCAAGAAAGAGTTTAAATTTTATATTTCATTTGGACAGGCATT
>VGMB01000349.1 GCA_016866585.1 Chlamydiota bacterium | reverse complement strand
TCTTAAAATAATAAATATGTTCTTGCTTACAAGACTTGGCGTATTATTTTTGTTGTTTGTCCAGATAGTAGGGTAATTACCATCCATTCATTTGCTTCAGGTTATCAGTTAGCAGATATAGACCAGATACAAGTCCTCGAAGACAAAACAACTCATTCATTATTTACCTTGCGCTATGGGATGATGAATGTTATGCAAAAAATATTCTATCCTTGCTAAAATGAAGAAAATCAAGGAAGGTTCTTATGTTTGCTAAGGTATTCAAAAGAGGACTTATAGCTGTTGCCCCTATAGCCCTTACGGTGGCCCTTTTACAATGGTTGTTTTCTACTTTAGAGGGTATTTTTAGTGTCCCAATCAAAGCCATAATCGGAGAGCAGTACTATTTTAAGGGAATGGGTATTGCTGTAGCTCTTGTTCTTATTATTCTTGTGGGTTTCCTTATTAATAGTTGGATAATGCAGCGACTTAGCTCATGGGGTGAGTCTATCGTAACTAAAATTCCTCTTGTAAAAACTCTATATAACTCAATAGGGGAAATGATGGGCTATTTTAGCTCAGGTGGCGCTCAAAAGCAAACAGGTGTTGTCATAGTAGAATACCTCGGTATGAAAGTAGTAGGTCTTGTTACTAGAGAAACTTTTGAAGGCCTTCCTCAAGAAATCGGGCAAGAATCTGAGATAATCGTTTATATTCCTTTGAGCTATCAGATTGGTGGTCTTACGGTCGTTGTTCCTAAGTCTTCTGTTAAATATATAAACATGACCGTAGAAGAAGGAATGCGATTCTGTATGACGGCAGGAATGTTAAATCAAAATAAAAAACTGCCAGAATAATTCGCTCTTTCTTTCAAGACTATCCTTTCAGAACAAGATATGGTTTAAGCCTTGCGACTTTCTTAGCAAGGCCTGCTTGCTCAGTTGCGTCCACTACTAGGTCTACATCTTTGTAAGCATCAGGCATCTCTTCAGCAATTGTTTTAGGGCTACTAGCTTTAACAATTACACCCTGCTCCCTCATATATTCGACAGTATCTCTATTTGCCCATTCTTTTAATGACTTGATCCTGCTCCTAGCTCTACCTGCTCCATGGCATGAACTAGAAAATGTAAGTGGGTTCCCTAGGCCTGCGAGCAGATAGCTAGCTCTTCCCATATCACCTGGTACTAGCACTGGTTGACCTGTTTTTTTGTAACTTTCTAATAGTTCGGGATGGTTTGGGCCAAATGCCCTCGTTGCCCCTTTCCTATGCACACATAGTTTTTTCATTCTACCATGGACTTCATGTTCTTCTATTTTTGCGATGTTATGGCATACATCGTAAAGTAGGGAGATCTGTCCATGTGGTATTTTTAGGATGGAGTAAAATGCATCTCTTACTTCATGCAGGATCTTTTGTCTGTTATTGAAAGCAAAGTTGGCAGCGGCTGCCATCGCAGCAAAATAATCTTGACCCTCCTTGCTTTGAAATGGAGCTGCTACAAGCTGCTTATCTGGAAGGTCTAGGTCATATTTTTTTTGAATGAAAAGATCCAGTGCATCTTGGCAAACCTGATGCCCTAGTCCTCTTGATCCTGAATG
>VGMB01000348.1 GCA_016866585.1 Chlamydiota bacterium | reverse complement strand
ATATCATGCTTCAAAGACCAACTACCATCCTCTAAAACATCTATGTGTACAACATTAGTATCTCCAAATAAGTTATGAAAACCACCTAAGATCTCCTGATATGCTCCAACTAAAAACAAACCTAAGTAATATGGAGATGTATCAAATTCATGTAGCAGTAAAGTTTTCGACACACCCTTTGCACTAACAAACTTGTCAATCTTTCCGTCACTATCACAAGTTATGTCTACTATAATAGCCTTTTGTGTAGGCTGTTTATCTAATTTATTTAATGGCATGACAGGGAATATTTGATCTATCGCCCATGAATCTGTTAGTGAACGAAATAAAGAAAAATTACAGTAGTACACATCAACTAACTTATGATCTAGCTCATAAAGTTGAGAAGGAACATCATTAAGATCTTTCGAAAACATAAGAATCTTAAGTATGATTTGATTATATGCAAAATCAGCAAAACCTCTCTCTACTAAAGTTAAATCTCCTTTAATAAAACTCTGTACAACCTGCTCTTTAAGGACAATCGCTTCTTTTAGATCTTGCAACACTGTATCTTTGGCTATTTTATGAAATAAGTCTGATATTTTTTTTAGCAAACTATTCTCTGAAGGCAAATGATCGAGCCTGTCTAATAACCTCATTGAATTTGTAACACTCATCACCTGAGTTACCAAAATAGAATGATGAGCTACAATAGCTCTACCTGATTCACTTATAATCTCTGGATGATTGATACAGGATGCATCACAGACTTTCTTAATTATAGAAACTATAGTATTTGCATATTCTTTTAGCGTATAATCTAGAGAAAAATCACCCTTATCATGCGACCCTTCATAGTCAACTCCTAACCCTCCCCCTACATCAAAAAAACTAATAGTTGGACATAATTTTGCAATTTCAACAAACAGCCTTGACGCTTCCTGCATAGCTTGTTCTATACAACCTATAGAAGTTATCTGACTTCCCATATGGTAATGTAAAAGTTTCACCCAACCTTGCTTGTTTAGGTTTTTAAGCAGATGAATCCCCTTTACAATCTCATAAATATTCAGACCAAATTTTGTTGCCTCCCCAGAAGAAGACGCCCACTTACCGCTTCCTTTTGTGTGAGGTTTCATCCTAAATCCAATTTCTGCTTCAATCGAAAGACGCGCGGAAACCTTTAATACAAGCTGTATTTCATCGAATTGCTCTATGATTATTATTGGCCTTCTTCCAATCTTTTTGGAAAGTAAAGCAAGCTCTATAAACTCTTCATCCTTGTATCCGTTGCAAAGCAAAAGTCCATTTTCATTATCATGTATACAAAGAACACCTAGAAGTTCTGGTTTGCTTCCAACCTCTAGACTGATTCCTTTTTTTGCAGTTCGAATTGCTTCGATTACCTCCCTTTGTTGATTCACCTTTACTGGGAACGCTAATCTGTACAGATTTTTATACTTGTTTTGCAATATAGCTTCTTCGAAAGCTGATGTTATTTGATGAATCCTGTCTTCTATAATCCCTTCAAATCGAAAAAGTATTGGTGGGTTGATCCCTTTTTCCTTAAGACTATTTACAACTTCATATAAACTTATTCTTTTATAC
>VGMB01000347.1 GCA_016866585.1 Chlamydiota bacterium | reverse complement strand
TTTTGAAAGGACATCTATAATTTTTTGCCTAATATCTGAGGCTAATTGATCAAGCTGTTCGGGGTCAAAATTTTTTATATCCAACGGTGATTGTACTGTATCTAATAGAGATGTCATATATAAATTATTTTGAGTTAATGTTTTATGGAAGAGTTCGTTGCTGGTGAAAATTCCTCTTTTTTAGGGGTGCCATCTTCCGAAATAGATAAGTCTCCATCTCTATTTTTTATAAGCATTTCAATCTTTTTTTCGGCCTGATTAAGTTTGGAATTGCAATGAGAAATCAACTTATCTGCTTCTTCATATAATGATAGGGATTCTTCAAGAGAAGTTTTACCTGAGTTCATTTTTTCTAAGATTTCTTCCAATCTTGAGTAAGCTGTTTCAAAAGTGATGCTTGTTTCTTGTGTCATTGTTTTCTCTTTATTTCGGCTAATAGTTCCCCATCTTTCATCAAGATGTTGATATTCTGGTTAACTTCTACGTCATGAGTACTCAGGATAACTGAATCTTTTTTTTCAGAAAAGAGAATGCAGTATCCCTTCTCCAAAAGATTTTTAGGATTTACTGCCAGAAGGTGAGACAACAGCATTTGGAATCTGCCTTTCTTTTGCCTCACTTCGCTGAGCATGGATTGATCCAGTTTATTAGCAATAGCTCCCTTATCAAGTAGAATTTTTCTTTGATTAATATGCGAGATCGCCCCATTTCTTATCGCTCTGTCAATATGAAGGAATTTTTCTTTATACGTTTTGAGTTGATTGATCGGTTTTAGGGCTTCCATTTGGGAAGTTTTTGCATCAAGTTTTAGTTTTATTTGAGAAAGACATGTTGATATTGACCTATCGAGCTTTTGTCTTGATTCATCCATATCTTGAAATTTAGAAGAAAGGATGTGGTATCCTGAGGAAATGTAAGGATGTCTTTGTATGTGTAAGATCTGTCTTTTATTACTCTCTATTTTTAACCTTATAATTTGCCTTAATTGTGATTCCGTTTTTGAAAGAAAATGCAGTTGTTGAGTTTTTTCAGCTGTGCATATTTCTGCAGCGGCCGATGGGGTAGGGGCCCTTACGTCTGCTGCAAAATCGGAAAGAGAAAAGTCTGTTTCGTGTCCAACGGCTGATATAATTGGTATGATGGAATTGGCAATAGCGCGAACAACGATTTCCTCATTGAACGCCCAGAGATCCTCTAGACTTCCGCCACCTCTTCCTACGATGATTACATCACATGCGTTGTGTTTATTGAAATCCTCGATCCCCTTTGCGATCTCTTTGGCGGCTCCCTCTCCTTGCACCTTTACCGGGTTTAAGAGTATGTGGATCCCTTTGGAACGGCGCTCAATGACATGGAGGATGTCCTGGATTACAGCTCCCGTAGGGCTTGTCACAATTCCTATGATTTTCGGGAATTTGGGTAGAGCTTTTTTTCGGGCTATTTCAAAAAGTCCCTCGGCTTGCAGCTTGGATTTTAGTTCATGCAGTTTTACTAGCAATGATCCTATGCCCACAAATTCTACAGTTTTGACTATGAGCTGGTAATTGCCCCTGGGGGCATAAACTGAAAGCTCTCCATATAGTATCACTTGATCCCCA
>VGMB01000346.1 GCA_016866585.1 Chlamydiota bacterium | reverse complement strand
GGACAACTTGGACTGGCGCACATATTCCTAATTTCTTTGCTAAGCTTAATGAGAATGGGTATCAATAGGCATCCTGGTCTGGGATATACATCTTTATGTTAATTTTTTTAGCTCTATATTTGAAAAATCTTAGATTATTTCAATCTTAGCAACTATTGCATGGTGATCGGAGAGCCTTAAAAGGCTCTCATCGAAAGAAAATAGCCTATCTAGCTGCGTAGAAAATTCAACATGCTGTGCAGATGGACGGTAACATAATACATAATCAATATAAATAGGTTTTGGATTGTCTTTAAGAAATGAGTCTACAGCTGTCGCATTTTCAAGGCTAACGCTGAAACCTTCATTATCTGATTGTGGAAGCAGAAAGAACTCATTCACATCTAAAGAGCTAAACTCATCATATGGATCTGCCGTTCTTTCTATATTACCATCCATACAGACAAAACACGGCACATTTTTTTCTTGGCATAAACTATTACAAATATTTATAAGCTCTTGGAACTGCTGTTTTCTTTCTAGTTTATCCTTAGAAGAAAGGTGCGTGTTTAGTATCCAGTAATCTTCATAACAAACAGCGACAACACCTCTCGGAATAAATCCTGAGTTACTAAGAGAAAAATAACGAATCTGTTGAATTGGAACTTTTGAAGCAATGAAAAGGCCTGAGTCTATCAGAGAGTATGGCATCACATCTACGGTCCTTGTATAGCCCTGACAGTATTCTTTCTTCAATTCCTGCCATAGTAACTTAGCATGATAAAAGGAAACTTCCTGCAGACAAATAACGGTGGCATTTGATGAAAGTATCTTTTTAGCAACTGCTGATATCCTTTCACTGGGTCTTGAAAGTCCATCAATAGCACTGATACCATAGTCTAACATCGATATATTACACGAATATATAGTCATCTCCCCAGCAACAGTGTTTAGCTGTCCTTCCAGCTTATAATAGGTTCTCGATGAAAGCTTAGTTGCAATATTATCAAAAACAATAGCTGCCCCATACAATACTAGCTGCAAAGGAAGCGTACATGTTTTAAAAACAAAACATATTTTGTTTGCTAAAGAAGGCTTTTCCTGCGAAGGATACGCAATATACAAGCAGTCTGAAACATATCCTTTAAGAAAAGAGCTAGCAATACAGGATCCAGTTCGAAGGTATGAAGACAATCTGTCTACAATCATTATCAACCATCTTTCTTAAGATTAGCTAAATTAAAACTGCAAAAAAATAAAGTTAATAAAACTCTTATACTAACCACATTTCTTAGGCTCTTTCAAGAGCATCTATGTCTAAATGGGAAATGAGCTTTAGATTTTTTGTGATCTTCTCAACGTCCCAGTCCCACCATGCAATTTTTTCAAGCCTATCGATGGTTTCTTTATCAAATCTCATTTTCACAACCTTAGCAGGGTTTCCAGCTACAATGGCATATGAAGGAACATCCTTTACCACAACCGATCTGGCAGCAACGATTGCTCCATTACCGATAGTAACACCATTTCTTATAAGACAATCATATCCAAGCCACACATCATTTCCTACGATGATATCTCCTTTTACCGGAAGATCCCTAATGTTATAAGCGGACTCCCATCCTTTACC
>VGMB01000345.1 GCA_016866585.1 Chlamydiota bacterium | reverse complement strand
ATTTATGACTGGATTTTTAGGAAAAATAATTTATATCCAGATAAGATTTTAGGTTCTAAGGCATACCAAAAAGCAGAAGTGGGGAAGTTTTTACTAGGCCAGTATGGTGCCGGAATTGGGGCCACTGTGGGTAAATCCTATACCCAACAAATTCCACCATCACCCGGAGGTCAAGGTGGATCTTTTAGGAAAACAAACGGTATTAAATTAGCTGCTTTTACTGTTTTAAACTCTTTAGGTGATATTTATGGGCCGTTTGGAGATGTAATTTATGGTGCTAAGCTTTCTAAAGAATTTAAGGAAAATCATATTTTTTCCTCTCTATCGGCAAGAGATTCTAGAAGAAAAAAAGGAAATACAACTCTTAGTTTAATAGTAACTAATGTTAATTTAGAACATTTTGAGATGCGCTCACTAGCACGACAGATGCACAATAGTTTTGCTGAAGTAATAAGGCCATATGGTACAATTTTTGATGGAGATACTTTATATTTTGTTAGCACAAAAGAAATCCATTTGTCCTGTAGAGAGAGAGATTCTTTATGTTTTAATATAGGACTATTAGCCTCAGATTTGATAAAAGAGGCGGTTTATAGCGCAGTAAATATAGATAGATAAATAACTTAAACGTAGTCATAAATTTCTGAGGACGTATGAAAAGCGAAAATAATTATATTAATTCAAAGCCAATAATTGGATTAATCGGTGGATGTGGTCCTTATGCTACATTGGATATCGAACAAAAGATCTTATTAGCAACCCATTCATTTTTAAGCCCGACTAAAGATCAAGATTATTACCCTATGCTTGTATTCCATAATACACAGCTCGAAGATCGCACACTAGCAAAAGAATCTTACGGGCTGGAACTAAAAAATCAAATAAAAGCTGTCATTGAAAATCTTATTTCTATGAATGTAGATATTTTACTTTTAGCATGTCAAAGTGCTCATGTATATTTAAATGACATAAGACCTAACTTAGATAAAGTATTCTTTCTTGATATAATAAAAGTAACTACTAAGCATATCTTATCGTCTCCAAAAAAATGGAAACGAATTGGATTAATGGGAACTAATGTTTTATACGAATCAAAACTTTATCAAACAGAACTAAAAGCTCACGGCGTTGAAGTTATTATTCCATCAGATTCATTACAAGAACATATAATGCAGGTTATTTATACAATAAAGATGTATGGAACAAGTTTTCTAACTAATCAGTTAAATGAGTCTCATTTTAAAATTAATAGTCATAAAAACATAAATGCTTCTCCCCATTGTGTGCCTTTAAAAAAGATAACAGATCCTCTGAAACATATAATAAGCACAATAAATTATTTAAAAGATCAAAATGTTGATGCGATTATTCTTGGCTGTACAGAGTTACCGCTACTCTTGCCATATTTGATGCACTATTTCTCAGAAAACATTTTTATTGATTCAAATCGTTTGATAGCAGAAGAAGTTGTTTTATGCGCAGCTGAAATAGAGAAAAGTAGTAATAAAAACTTTATGTAATTACGAAAATAAATAGTATAAAATGGGGATCATTATATGTGTGGAATAGCGGGTATTGTTGGCTCTTTAGCAAATCAACGAAATCTTGCA
>VGMB01000344.1 GCA_016866585.1 Chlamydiota bacterium | reverse complement strand
AGAACTAATCTTTTTTCCAAAAAATATTTATAATTTAGGATTTCAATTTAGCTTCGCTTGCACATTTGGTATTCTGTTACTCACTCCATCTGCACTTACTTGGATAAGTTATATTTTTCCAAAAAGAACAGAAATAGAATTGCAACAATTATCTAAAATCGAAAAAATAGCGTATCTAGCCACAAGCTTTCTAAGAAACTCTCTTGCTTTGACCGTAGCAGTACAAATCCCGGCACTTCCAATATGCTTATACCACTTTTCTTCATTCCCGCTATTAAGCTTGATATACAATCTATTTTTTCCGTTTTTTACAGGCATATGTTTATTCACATTTCTTTTGGCCTGCCTTGTCCATATAGTATGTCCGATGGCAGCCAAAATGTTGTTTTTGTTTCTTAGCAAAATAACAGCCTTTCTTCTTGATCTTACGAACTTCGTTCCAAACTTTTTAAATTTTAAAATCACTTGCGTTCAATTTGACTTGCATTTACTTGTTACTTATCTTGGGCTCATTTTTTTGATTTTTTCTATGAAAAAAGACAACCTAGACCATCTACGACTAAGACAATCTATTTGATTTTAATCCATATTTGCAAAAGTTCTCTCTTTCTATTTGATTTAAATTTTCTGATTTTTATATACTTTTGGCTTACTACTTATGAAAAATAGTAGTGTTTCAAATACTATTGTGGCGATCGTAGCTCAGTTGGTTAGAGCACTGGATTGTGGATCCAGATGTCGCGGGTTCGAGCCCCGTCGACCGCCCCAATTTTTTCTAGTTATATTTCTTCTAAATAAAAATATTATGTGGTAATAAAGTTAGTAGAGAAAACTCAACTAACACAACATCCTATGACATATATCCATGCTTTTATTTTAGGACTTATCCAAGCTCTAACAGAATTTTTTCCGATCAGTTCATCAGCCCACCTTAAATTAACAAAGTTTTTTTTAAACATATCAGATAGTCAAGAATCGATTTTATTCGATCTAAGCTGTCACTTGGGAAGTCTTATTGCAGTATTATACTTTTTTAGAAAAGAAATATTCTCTATTTTTTCCAAAGAAAGAAAGACCCTTTTTTTACTATTTATAGCAATGTGTCCATTGGTTCCCGCATACTTTATTTTAAAACCTCTTAGAGATTTCGCTTCTCAACCAAAATATCTTGGCTATTGTTTATTTCTTACTGCTATAATTTTATTTTTAGGGCATCACCTCCGAATGCGAAAACAAGAATTACCCTCTACATCGAAAAGCTTCAAAGACGTCCTGTATATTGGAGTGATGCAATCAGCAGCACTTATTCCAGGGATTTCAAGAAGTGCGTCAACCATTTCATGTGCAAAATTTTTAGGATGGAACTCATCGGAAGCTGTAAAATTTTCTTTTCTTTTATCAATACCAACAATTTTAGGCGGAAATACTTTAGAACTAGCAAAGCATTTTTTTTCACAAAAACAAGCTCATAGCCTTCCGATATTAGAATGTAGCATAGCCTTTTTAACTTCGTTGATTGCAGGTTCCGCTGTTATAAAAATTGCTATGAAAATTCTTGAAAAAGGAAAATTAAAACCTTTTGCCTATTACTGCATGGGATTAGGACTGCTCGCCTTTTTCTTATT
>VGMB01000343.1 GCA_016866585.1 Chlamydiota bacterium | reverse complement strand
CTTTTAACGGGCTATTTCTAAATAGAAATAGCTCAGGACTTATATAACGCCTGTAATTCTGGTCTTGCCTTTTTCATTAGGGATAAAAACAGTGCAGAAGGCATGAGTGTTTTTACTTTGCTTAAGTATTTTGAAAATAGTTCTGTTTTTTCAATCTGTGTAAAGTACTCGTAGGTGGCATCGATGATCTGAAGTATCGATGCAGCATTAGATCCTGGTCGATTGTATTCTTTTTGTACTAACAATTGAGATACCTCCGTAAACCTTTGAAAGTGGTACTCCGTATCGATAATAAAACACGATGATGCTAAGGTTAAAATATAGGTTGCATTCGAAATATCTAACCTCAGCCTGCTAGTAGCTGCTTTTTTGATTATGTCAAAGATAGCGGAGTGGATCATCGCTACATGTTGTCGCGCTCTTTCCTGTGCCCTAGTAAGATGGGGTGTCCTATACTTGATTTCTACCTTTTTATTGTAAATACATATGGCGACAAGTAGTCTAAGATTGTCTGCGATTTCATCTATGCTGTTGCTGCTTAAAGATTTATCTATTAATGGCTGCATGAAAATCAGGGCTGCTTCTGTTAGGTTGGGGTGCACTGCTTCAAAAGGGTGTAGAAGGTTTTCAAAGGGATGAGATCCTTGCTTGCCTATGTGAGTGTCTAGTTTTTTCAAGAAGGTTTCATAATATTCGAAGATTTTCCTAAGGTCTAAATGCTCTGCTCGAAATTTTCGTATTTTTATCGCTTGAATATGGGTCACCATTACAGGAATCATACTGTAGAAGGTTTGCGCTATATCAATTAAAGAAGATTCAAGGATAGGAAGTTTATTATTGGATGCTTTAATTTGTTCTAAACCTAATTCCAGCTCAGGAGCGGCTAGATATTTTTGTAGTATTTGCTCGCATATACTTGGAATAGAGCGTAGCATTTTACTAGTTATCAGCTGTTCATCAAGACTTATTTTATGAGCAATAGTCATTACTTTTGAAAGGCTAGCTGTACTTAGTGCGTTTAACGGAGCCTTGCAGATGGATTCTAAGAAGTACTCAATGTGTCTTGCTTCTTCTAGATTAACGGATTGGATTACAAGAGCATCCTCGAATATGCCGCTTTCTGAAACAGTTGATAGTAAAGAACGGTAGTTGTCAATACGGCGAAATCGTTGTTCAAAAAATAGGATAAAGAATGTTAGATCTTTTTCATTCATATTGTGACCTATATCGAGTTGGATTAATAGGTTCATGATCTTTTCTGAAGGCATTCTTATCACTTGACTGTGGATCAAATATAAAGGGGTAATGCTATTTATCAATAGCTGTTTATAGAACTGCTTATCAGCGATAGATATCCTTTTTTTTGTCATCTTATCTATCATGAAATCTAAAAGAATAGACAGCTTACCTACATTATCTGTAGAAAAACAAATCCTGCAAAAAGCACTTAAAAAATGATGGTCGTCTTCAAGGACAAAATTGGGTGCAAAGATATGAGGCATTATGATTTGTAAGTCATGGGAGGTTCTATCATAACCGGATTTTGCATATACTGAAAAAATGCCAAACAGTCCACACAGGATCATCGTATTGTAAAAAGTGGTTGGGTTGTTAGAATTTGAGGATAGTATTTGTTGCGTTTTTTCTTG
>VGMB01000342.1 GCA_016866585.1 Chlamydiota bacterium | reverse complement strand
AGAGGCTAGTCTTGGTGGAGGTATGACATATGCAACTGGAGGGCTAGCAGCTCCAGCTGGATGGGCAGTGATGGCTCATGGGCTCGATCATTTTGTAACAGGTATGAGAACAGTCATAAATGGGAAATATACTGAAACAGCAACATCTCAATTATTGCAAAAAACTGGCATCTCTAGTGATACTGCTAATTTAATTGACAGTGGATTGAGCATTGGAGGTACAGCAGGAGCAGCAGCTATCATTAACTTTAGTCATTTAACATCTTCGTCTAACTTTCGTTTGCCTATTATTTTTGAAATGAATACTAGAGAAAAAACTTGTATAGGAAATCAAGAAATTAAGAAGTTTTGGCCTTCACCAGCTCAAGGTCGTCAACGTATAAATAATCTTGAATATTCAACTCATGCTCTAGAAAGAATGTCTCCACGAGGATTAATACAAAGAGGAACAGAAATAATTAGCAGAGGTGTTCCTCCTTCAGTTATTGAAAATGCAATCAAATTTGGAATAAAAATACCAGGAAACACAAATAATGAAATTGTCCATGTATTTGAAAATGTCAAAGTTGTAACAAATCCAGAAATGAATCGAGTAATAACAGTAATTACTACAAGGAAATAAAATGAAAATGACCGATCATCAAAAACGCATTTTGAAAAGTATGATTAATGAAATACAGAATTATCTTGATGGAAAAAATGAAGATTTTTATGGGTTGGTAGGTAGGTTAGAGGGAGCTTTGGATGCTGCAGATATTAAAAATGACCCACTAATTAATCAATGGTATGATTTCTGGACACCGCTTGAAATAAGGCGTTCAATTGAAGGGAATGATGTTAACAAACAAAAAGCGATCAATGAATTAATAAAAATGAAATTATTTTTACTAAACATTTCTCAATATTAATTTTTTAGGTTCATCCGATCAGATTGAGGAATATATGAAAATAAAAAATTGATATCGCTGCGGCAGGAACATGAGCAAGAGATTGTGAGTTACTATGCTTATCTGATTGTAAAAATTTTAAAATAGTGTACTACAAAGACGAGAATAATACTTACTGGAGTCTGCAATTCAAAGGAGTTATAGCATATAAAGTAATGGGGGAAGAATTTTCAAGAGCGGGATATCTAATTAAGTTGCCTGTTGAAGGAGCTTTCTTTGAAATATTAGATTCCTCATGGATACGCGAGTTTGGACAAGAACGATCTAGAATTTTAGATAAGTGCAAACACTATGTTCTTCGTTTTTACGATGAAACAATAGAAATTATTGCGCAGGATTCTATGTTTGAGCAATTGAAAGAAAAACCGATTATAAACTACTAGAAAATGAAAATTATCGATCCAAAAGGCTAATCTTCTTCTTATAAACTCACCTTACGCAACCAACTTCAAAAGATTGTAATTTCTTAAGCTCCTGGTAAGCTATTTGATTAGCTTTGATCAAAATTTTGTATTTCAGTGCAAAATGATTTAGATTTGTTTTTATTTTTAAAAATTCAAGCTTGCAATATGCAACAATAGATGCAAAAATATGGTTACTTTGTGAGCCTCAACTTTAGTTGGGGATTTCTCAAGACTGGCGTTTTGCTTGATTGACTTGTGATATTCTTCTATGCGCCACCGTTTTTTGTAGACATCATAGATTTGGTCA
>VGMB01000341.1 GCA_016866585.1 Chlamydiota bacterium | reverse complement strand
TTACAGGCGAGATTCCTGTACGCGAATCGTTAGCACAACTGCTTTGCTAGCGTGTCTAGTTGTCTATGCGATGCATAGATTTTCTTAGATTTTTTTGAGCGGTGCCAATACACTAGTAATGAGTTTAGAGAAATAACGCAAATGCACGGCATAGAACTAAGTATGAGTGCAAAGGGAAATTGCTATGATAATCCAGTAGCAGAAAGTTTCTTCCATACTCTGAAAACTGAAGAAACCCAGCATAAACAGTATAGGACAAGAGAAGAGGGAAAATGTGCAATTTTTGAGTATGTTGAAGTCTTCTATAATCGACAAAGGCTTCATTCTACTTTAGGATACATGTCTCCTGCCGACTTCGAGACTAGCTGGAAACAAGATTATGTTCTAAGTGTCTAGAAAAAGGCTGCAATATCACAACTGCTTTGCTAGCGTGTCTAGTTGTCTATGCGATGGATAGATTTTCTTAGATTTTTTTGAGCGGCAGATTACGTTCGAGCCAATCATTCTAGATGTAATAGTCATCTATTGATAAGAGTTAGATTCATCAAAAATCCATATAGATTTTTATCAAATTAGGAGTTATGAATAATCCCTTATATAAATGCTTACGTTAGTGGTGTCATTAAGGGAGTCTAAATCCATGGATGAATATTTTATTCACAGTTTTCAGAGCATTAAACCCAGGCATATCGTCTCGCAAAATGAATGCATAGACTGGATTGTTAAAATGCACTCCTTATCTGAAAGCAATCCATCCTTTTCCAAAGAACTACAAGAAAAAATTGAGAGCATAGGACTTGGTTCTGAAAAGATCGCTATGCGTGGTGTTCAAATGTCAGATCTGTTCCAAGAAAAACCAGAAAAAATGGAAAACTATAATCCTGAGTTGCTAAAGCATGGTGGCGGACTGAAAAAGAAAATGGACTTTTTTGAACAGGAAGGATTTAGTGTTTTCGAAAAGATCTATAGCGATACAGAACTGCCTAACCATATAGTACACGTAAGCTGCACAGGATATGTATCTCCAAGTCCCGCTCAAAAGATTGTCTCTAAAAAACAATCAGACAACACTATAGTAACACATTCCTACCACATGGGCTGTTATGGAGCCTTCCCTGCTCTTAGGATAGCGATGCATTCTAAAGAAAAGAGCGATATCGTACATACTGAATTTTGTACGTTGCACATGAATCCCTATAACCACAGCAAAGAACAACTAGTTATCGAAAGCTTATTTGCTGATGGTTTTATTAAATACAGCATCGATGCTGCTTATCAAAAACAATCCTTAAGAATTATAGGTCTTCATGAAATAATCATACCAGATTCAACAGAGAGCATGAAGTGGAACTGTGAAGACTGGGGGTTTGGCATGAGACTTGGTAAAGATGTTCCAGTCAAAATTGCAAGATATCTAGATAAGTATCTTGAACGCATTTGCGAAAAAACAAAACTCTCTCAAGAAGACATTCTAAAAAACGCTCTTTTTGCGATTCATCCTGGAGGGCCTAAGATTATAGATCAGATTCAAGATCGTCTTAAATTAACGGATGAGCAAGTCTTTCATAGTAAAAAAATCCTAAGGTCTCACGGTAATATGTCATCAGCTACACTACCTCACATATGGCAAGACATAATAGCAGATGAAAGCATTGCCACTGATCGTCTCGTTG
>VGMB01000340.1 GCA_016866585.1 Chlamydiota bacterium | reverse complement strand
AGAAATTATAGATGCACAGGTTCTATCCGTAAAGCACACTTCATCAGGTCGCATGGTATTCTGTAACGCTTGTGATGATGAGAACTATGATACAAATTTTGGAAATGAGGAAGATGAATACCATGAGCCAAAATAACACCTCTCCTATCATAGGCATCGGCAATGATATTATTGAAATCGAGCGAATTCGAAAAAGCTACGATAGACACGGCTATAGATTCTTGACCAAGCTTTTCACTGAGAAAGAACAAGATTATTGTCTAAGACACAAAGATCCAGTTCCTCATATGGCAGGTCGATTTGCTGCTAAAGAGGCTGTAGTCAAGGCTCTTGGCACCGGATTTGGAGAACATGCTTCTTGGCTAGATATCGAGATTGTTAATAACAATCTCGGTAAACCTGAAGTCCATTTTTCAGAATTCATGTCTGAAAAATTAAAAAAGACTCAAATTTTAGTCTCGATCAGCCACTGCGAAAATTATGTAACAGCAGTGGCCATTTGGACAAGTATCTAAAACATCGAAAAGGGAAGATCGTAAACCAGTGTTGCGCTCTGCTGCCATTCTGGATAGTTGAGCGCATAGACCCTAAAGGTATAAGCTAGCTTAAGACCACCCCATCTTTCAAATTTATATCTAAAAAAAGCGCCCACATCAACGGATTGATGTAGTACCTTCCCCCAGCCCGTGAAATGATGGACATCTACGTAATCTCTACCTCGTAGTCCAAAATAACCGAGAGAATACACCCCTAGCCTATAATTATAATCACAATTACCCTCTACTAAAGCTTCACACCTACACCATGGATAGCCTTGGTTTGCTACTCCTAGAGCACCTAAAGCACTCCATCTGACTATCCAAGAATCGTTGTAAGCATACTCCTTACCCAAAGATAATGTTCCTTCAAAATTACAATAAGAAGCATAAGGAGAGCTTACGTCTTTTACTGATTTCGATCCGACACCCCTAATATTTACACCCACTACCAAAGATATGGGATCGGCGTTTATATCATTAAGCAGCCTATACCTTCCTTGAATGGCGGAGCTTCGAAAACTATAATTTTGTCTTGGGGTTCTAACTAGCTCCAGATCAAAATCTACATCCCAGTCCTGGTTTGGAGTAAATCCTGTACCAATAAAACTTAAATAGTTATTTGATGGATAGCTGCAATCCTTGAGAGATCCTGAAATCTTATTGAAATAATAATAATTAAAACCAATAGAAGTTCTTGATGAATAGACCTCAGAGAACCAAGGCAGTGAATCAATTCCATACAGCTGCAAAGAGCTACAAGTTGATAGAGTAAGTGCTATGATTCTCTTTTTCATACTAGTGAATACCTTGCTCTGAAAGCCACCTTTCTGCGTCAAGAGCTGCCATGCAACCACTTCCTGCTGCAGTTATGGCTTGCCTGTAGATATGGTCTTGTACATCGCCAGCTGCAAACACGCCTGGTATGTTTGTTTTTGATGATCCAGCAACAGTCTTGATATATCCATTTGATAGAAGATCTACTTGGCCATCTAAGAACTTAGTATTTGGAGTATGACCTATGGCAAAGAAAACACCACCAGCTTCTCGGGTTGTTTTTTCTTTTGTTATTGTATTTTCAAGAGTTACAGACTTCACCACATTATCCCCTTCAACAGAGACTAAAACACTATTCCATACAACTTCAATTTTAGGGTGAGATAAAGCCTTTTCTGACATGATTT
>VGMB01000339.1 GCA_016866585.1 Chlamydiota bacterium | reverse complement strand
TAGTAGGGGAATGTTTTTTTCTGTAAGAGCCTTGTGAAGTAGGTCTTTGTATGACTTGCTGAAAGAGGGGATATTCACTGCGATAGGCAATGATCTTTCCACCTCTCTAAAAAGCTCCTCTGGCGCTGCCTTAGCGTACACTAAAGATAAACCTCTTACAAAAACGTCGCAATCTTTGTTTCCCGAAGGAAAAAAAGATTGGCTATAGATAGAATCTATTGTTTTTTTAGAAATTCGATACGGCGTTTCACTATCACATTTATGTAAGATTTTATATAAAGTGTCGTAGGAAGATATTGATATTTTTTCCAATAGTGGTTCTAGATCTTTACCTGAAAACATATTGGTAAAAGCGTAAAAGAATAGTATTCTATCTGCATTACATATATCAACACACTCTTGGATCAGTTCCAAAAGATGATCATTTTTAGATAAGATAGACCCTCTTTTTTCTATGTAAATAAGAATAGCGTTAATAAGAGATGTATATTCTGTTGAGCCTTTTATAGAATGCAAGTGATACAAAATGTTTTTTTCTGGATTTGTCTTTTCTGTTAGTAGGTCAGAGAGATTAAGGTGAAATTTTTTCTCAGTTTCTACAAAAATTTGCTGTAGCTTTTTTAGATACCATGGATCGTTTTTATGACCACATTTCCCTAGGGTTTTTAAGGATTCAGCTACCTCAGAAAATCGAAGGCTTGCAAAGCTTGCTTGTATTAATCGCTCAATAATTTTCTTTCTTACTTCATCAGAGCATCTCTCAAAGACTTCAGAATGATCTTGGAAAAATGTATGGGCTATAGAGATGTTTCTTTCTGAAAGATCTAGAGCATCAGCAAGATTACAGATAAGATGGGAAGGAAAGCCTGTATCTACTAGCTGCATTAAAAAAAAGAGTTGGTCTCTTAGGTTTTTTTCCACTTTGATATATTTTTCAGATATCAATAGTCCTAATTCGTCCGGTTGTTTTACGTACTTAGTTTTTATCATTCGTAAAACTTCACTATCAATATCTAGAGCTTCCACTAGATATTTGATTGTCTTTCTTGTGGCTGTTTGGCGAAGTAACTTCTCTACTAACACCTCTTTACTTAGTTTAATTTTTCCTCCAGCTAAGCAAAGCTTCACATATGTATTGATGTCTGTTGCATCAGGTTCCATATCGAAAAGTTCTTCTTCTAATATGAGTCTGCCTTTTTCAGATAGAACAACGATCTGTTTAAAATTAATATCTTTCTTAAAAATACTAATAATACTGGATGTGTCAAAAGATTTGATTTTTGTTCTATAGCCGCGAAGTCTTTCCAGGATGTTTTCTATAAAATAACTCAAGTGGCTAGTAAGGGTGCTATCAATATTTTCTCTGTTATCAGAGATTGTAGCATTAAGACAAAAGAAATATAAGGTAGTGAGAGCTCTAGAATCTTTGTTTTCTGAGTGTGTGATTTTAAGATTGTCGAGTATCGTAAGCAATATTCTATTTGGTATTATTTCTGCAGAGCTTTCAAAGAAATCTAGGAGAGTATTTGCATGGGTTGCTAAAAATTGTTGTTGCATCGAAGGGGAAGTTATCGATAAGCATTTTAGGGCAAATAGAGTATCTGTTTGGTAAATATCAAAGATAAATGTTGCTATGTACTCTTTAAGTTGTGACGATCTCAGCTCAGCAAATATGCTGAGGGCTGTTTGGCGGTTATGGTTTGCCAACTCAATAAACCATGTAGCTTT
>VGMB01000338.1 GCA_016866585.1 Chlamydiota bacterium | reverse complement strand
GTATGTCAAATGCATGAATCTCCATGTAGGATATCAAATGTTCTATGCATCAGGTCTTGCATTTTCTGTTGCGCAGTATAGTACAAGTACGCGTGAAGAAAATGAAAGATACTACAGAAGAGGTTATATGATAATACATGGTATATTAGTCGGAGCTGACTTCTATTTCTAAGAAAACACCGGAGATGGCTCAAAGCACAATCCTAATCCTTAAGGCTGCTACCTTCCGATCCTGACCTGGTTCGAACTGTCTTGTTCCTAGAGGTCCCCGGTGAAAAGGCGATTATAGTACACTAGACACTTTCTCTACAATAAATTTATTGCTACCTATACATCTTTGATTCGCTAAAATAAATTTTAAAAAACAAGCCTCTTCAAAGCTTGTTATTTCTAAGCAGTAGATAGTTTATTGTGTGCGAAAAAAAGTTTAAATATTAAAGCTGGGAATGCTTTCAAAGTAAAATTACATGTATAGACGTTTTTTCAAGCTTTCCTATAACTATTACGTGCATCATGCTTAAAAATTATTCAATTTATTTTTTTATTAATTTTTATATAAAATAATAATCTTTAGATTAATTTGATAAATAAAATGTATGATTCGTGTTAATGAAATTAGGAGATAGATGTCACAATTACACAAATTAATAAATCAGGTGAATTTACATCGCTAAAAAATGAGAGTTTACTATTTAGAAAAAGTCTGTCGGTAGTGGAATCTTTAAAAAAATAAGCTCGCTAGTCGATAAATGAGAGCTTGCTTAGTATAAATAACTACGTAAAATGTGAATATATCTTTTCATGTTTGATATTTCATCAAATTCAGAAAAAATAATTTCATGGATTACGATTGCTTTATGAGAATTTTTTTCTCAAGATAGTATACGTGGGTCATCAATATGTTTTTTCTTTAAACAACAACCTCTACGCACTTTAGCAATAGCATCGTACCATCGGTTGAGCACGGAAAGCGGTACGAGCTTAAAAAGGATGAAAATTCTCGTGAACCAAGGCAAATGATCTAAAAGATGCAAAAGTGCCTCAGCCCCATCGAAAGTATCCTGGTCATCAAAAAGAATCAAACGGTCATTTTTAGGAGGATGTTTGTAGATTTTTCGATAAGTTTTACCGTTTATAGGCGCAAATAAGAGCCGTTTTTTCAAATCAAGAGCTAGTAACACTTTAAGAGCTCTATGACAAAGACCGCATTCATGATCAAAAAAAATAATAGGTTTTTGTGCCGGAATTAAAAACTGGCTTAATACAGTGGTTTTTTTTGCATAAACTGCAACGGGTAGGCTTTCGACTTGAAATCCATCTAAGAGATTAGTTTCAATTTTGAGCACATCAGCTTCATGAAACCGCCACTCCTTGTGCTCTACAATACCTTCAAAAATGTGATTTTTATTTCTAACGAAATAAGAGTAGCGATCACTTATGAACTGGATGAGAGGTGAAGTCTCTTCTATTTTTTTAGATATTTTTAAACGAATATGGGTTTTTTTATGAGGATTAAGGGGATTTTCCATGGCAAAATCATAATACCCTTTTTGAAGACTAAATTGTATCTTCCTATAGCGATAATTTAGATGAAAAATTGCCTTTGCGCCTAAAACCTCTAAAATACTATCTGCATCAAGAGAAAAAAAGTATACCCCAGTTTTATTTCCAACTCTAACGTAAGTCCTTAAATTACACTCATAAAACCGTTTTTGAAACAAAAACTTTC
>VGMB01000337.1 GCA_016866585.1 Chlamydiota bacterium | reverse complement strand
TAAAGGGTCTGATGTTGTTAAATATTCATTAGATAACTGCAAGTCTGCTGCTCAGGCTCCTGGAGAAGGTATTTTGAAAAGAACTGGCCCTGGTCTTATTAGTAGATCTTGCCAGAGAAATTTTGAAAATCCAAAAGAGAAAATTCTAATATTGCCTTGTAGCTATTTATATCCGTTCCCTTGGATGAAAAGAGAAAATAACCCAAACGAATTCATAGCCCCTGAATCACTTGCTATTCATCTTTGGAACTACTCATGGAAGCCCTGATGATAAGACCGTGCTTTTCTTCGATATCTCCAGAAAGAATTCATCCTATTGATTCAACTAAGTCAAGTTCCGAAGATTCTGATTTTGATCGAAGAAATTGTTTGTCCTTAGATCTATTTGATATTTGTAAACGGTATTTAGATCAAAATCCAGATCTTAGTCATTTGCCTAAAGCTGATCCAGCCTCTGCTGATGTATTCTTACCAAATGACCTACCTGTAGTATTTAAAAAAACAGGAGATATTAAAAGCTTAGATCGATTTCGTCGTATGAATTTGATCCGACAATTATGTGATGATAGTGGTTATAACCGTCTTGCGATCCCAAAAGCGAGAACATATGGTGAATTCATAATAGAAGAAAAATTACCTCTACCTATCGGAGGTCAAAAGTTACAAGTTGGACTGTATTGTGAAAATCTTATGAATATGTCCAAAGCAGTTTGTGAATTTACAGGGCTCTTATGCCAAACACACTACTCAGATATTCTTACATATTCTCACAGTTATAATCAGTCGATACCCTTAGCTCGTTATGATAACATTCCCCTTTTTTTGGAGGGATCAAATGGAAAAATAGGATTGGTGGACTTAGAAGAAGTTGATATAAGAACACAAGGTCTTGTTTTACAAGATATAGTAGAGATTGCTCGAAAGGCAATAGCTATCTTTCCTTTTCATAATCAAGAGATCATTAACACATTGGTAAAATTTTTTCCGGAATTCGCTTCAAATGCATCAGAGCTCGAGCTCTACATACAAGAAGTGCAGAATAATTTCCGATCAATTTATCTAGATCATCATGAATTCATCAAAAAACAAAAAATAGAATTTAAATATCCCATTTTCACCCCACTAAGGATCGATGAAGTTTGTGCTATTCTTACCGAACATCAACAGACCCATGCTGTAATCCTAGGATTATTTCAAAAAGCAACCAGTGTCGTGAATGATGGGGATTTTGGTGAAACATCTATTTCTGAAGTTTGCTCCAGAACAGTTTCATTTAATATAGAGCATTTAAGCGGTGAAATTGAACCGCTTACTGCTCTTACGGAAATTTTAGATGATATGAAAAAAAAACAAGAGATTTGCTTAGCCAATTTCTATCGAAATCGTGCTAATCAACTTTACCTTAGAGTACATTTTTAATTTTTTATGTTTAGACTGTTTTTTATCTTATTTCTTTTTTTTAGTTTCGTAATCGATGCAAAACAAACTAAGAGTAACGATCATCGGTTTTCTTTGGGTGATTTGCGAAAATCTTTCACAACAAATAAAAATGTTCTTACAGCTTATGATGGAATAAAATATAAATCGTATCCATTTATTAATAACCTTCATTCCGAGCTAGCGTTCATCTTAAAAGATCTTGATCAAGCTAAAATCATCATCAAATCCTATCAAGAGCATATTTTACCTTTAGTTGCTTTTTTAGATGATAATGAAGTTTATGCATTTGAAAAAGCTTTGTTGGATGTGTGTCT
>VGMB01000336.1 GCA_016866585.1 Chlamydiota bacterium | reverse complement strand
AGCGAACGTAAATAGAGAAAGATCTCCTGCTGCTTTAGACGCTGCATATGGTGTACTTGGATTCAGCGGAGCTTCTTCATTTATATTCCCTTCGCATGTTCCATAAACTTCTGGGGATGATATGTGGACATACTTTTTCAAATATGGAAGGTCTTTAAGCATGTTTGCTAAGTTAGTGAGGGCAACAGCATTAGTTTGAAACCAATGATGAGGATTTTCCCAGCTTGGAGCTACTTCACTTTGCGCAGCAAAATTTACAATGTACTCTGGTTCAAAATCATTTAGGATCGCTGAAAACTTTTGAAGGTCTTTATTAAGATCAATCTGATGAAATGTGAAATTAACAGAGGATCTTTTTTTATAAGGCAAAAATAAAGATTCTTTTTCTAAAGATCTAGATACACCTATAACTTTATAATTTTCATTTTCTAGTAAGAGATCTACAAAATCACTACCTGAAAATGAGTTGCTACCAATAACCAACACTTTTTTCATGAGGCACCTTATTATTTCATTAATCGTATTAAAAATTTAGAAAGAGCACTTTTCTTTGTTGGAACTTGATTTCCGATTGTCTGAACATTCATAGCGGCAGCCATAGCACCTAAAAAACCAGAAAGTTCATGACACCAGCCTGCGGCTAGACACACGGATGCTAGAGCTAGATAGCTATCCCCTGCTCCTACACGGTCAACTGCATTTGTAGATAACGCTGGAATTCTTGATGTTAACTTAGTATCAGAAAAACAAAGCACACCTCGAACACCAGATGTAATCGAAATGTTTTTTACCTTTATTTCTTTTGACAGTTTTTCTATTACCTTATCTATCTTATCTTGAGATAAATGAGTTGCTAGTCGGGCTTCAGGTTCATTTATTGAAATGAAACTTGCATTTTGGTACTTAGTAATTAAATTGAAACCTCTATTTCCGCTGTTTGTTTGTGCATTAATTGCTTTAAACGTGTTAATTTTGTTTATTTCTTCCGCAACATCATCATCTATGAATCCATTCCCAAAATCTGTTACTAAAAGTAAATCGCAATTTTCTGAATATTTTCTTATTTGTTCTATTAAATTCTTTTTATATGAATTATTAAGAATTTGATCGTTTGAAGAATATGTTTCAAAAAGCTTTGTGTATTGTTGACCATCTTTCATCACATATCTTTTTTTAGTAAGAGTATCTTGATTAATTGAAGGGATATAAATTGGCTTTATATTTTTACTAAGATCTTGATTTATTTTATCCTTAAAAAGACATTCCTTTCCAACAGATGTTATTAAAGTAATATCATCAACAAACTCAGCCAAGTGGTTTGCGACAGCAAATGATCCTCCAAGAAAAACATCATTTTCTTTACATACAGCTGACATATGAAGTCCTTTGCCTGACTGACCCAAAGGTGTCACGTATTGATATTCATCAATAATAGCATCGCCTATAATGACAACTTTTAATTTTTTTAAGGTCTCTAGTTTTTCTATAATATCATTAGCTGAAAACTCTTTCTTTAATGAGGTTAAGAAAACTTCCAGTTCTTCACTTCTTTGTTCTATGAACTGGTTTATCAGTGATGAGGAACTAAAAACAATATCATCAGTATAGTAAATTTGACCGCCAAATTTTTTAACAGTTTCTACTTCTTCAGAAATTTTTCCAGTAACATCTTTATCATGATCTTTATACTCTTCCCCTTTTACATAGATACTGGGTTTTACATGGCTGATTGCTGTTACTGCAGTTGGTTCATTGTTCA
>VGMB01000335.1 GCA_016866585.1 Chlamydiota bacterium | reverse complement strand
AAAGAGTTGTCACTTCTTTCTCAAATCTTTCTAAAAATGCAGGATCAGAGACTATGGCCTCAGGTAGGATGCGCAGGGCAAAGGGTCGTTTTAAAAAACGATGCTCTGCCAAATGGGAGGAGCCCAGAGTTCCTTCTTCTAGATCTTTTATTATTGTGTAGTCGCCCAGGATCTTACCTGTCATTGTTCACCTCAAATCTAAACCGTGTATGTTAGCCAAATAGGCTGTTGCAGTGATATTACATTATTAATACGGAGAATATCGATAGAGCAATTCTCTTGCAATCTCTTCTTAGAACACTCCAAGATATTTTGCGATGTAATACGCTATAATAAGAACTACTGCTGATCCAACAGCCCATAGCAGGTTGGGAAACCACTTGACCCCTCCGCCCATGCTGCCTCTATGTTCCAAGGTTCCTATGCCGTAAGCAAACTCAACTTTTTCTTGTGGTATGCGGAATGCATGAGGGTTTTCCTTGATGATAGTATCGATGTCAAGACCTATGAATGACGCATATTGTTTCATAAATCCCATCGCATAAACACTAGAAATATATTGGTAGATACTTCCTTCTTCAATAGCTTCTAGATATCCAGCGCGTATCGATGTTGAGTTTTCTATTTCTTTTAAACTCAGGTTCATTTCTTTTCTTTTGGAACGGAATGCATTACCGATCCTTTTAAGCTCTTCGCTCATACACCTCTCCTAAGGGCAATTTTACTTGCAAAACTGTTATTGTTTTATATCTGAGGTTCAAAGTCAAGAATTCTCTTTTTTCTTTTAATTTTACTAAAAACACCTGTGTTAATAGCTCTAAATGTTAATAGTATTTGTAATAAAATATTTATTGCAGACTCTTTTTGCTCTTTGATTGAAAGTCTAATGTTGATTAAAACCTAGATCCTTTTTTACAATAATAGGCCATGAAATAAGGAGTCATTCCGTGAAGCTTTTACTTTCTAAGCCCAGAGGGTTTTGTGCAGGTGTAGAACGAGCTATTGAAACTGTTGAAAAGGCCTTAGATCTCTATGGCGCGCCTATATATGTAAAACATGAGATTGTTCACAACAAACACGTTGTAAATGGGCTTAAAGAAAAAGGAGTTGTCTTTGTAGAAGACCTTTCAGATGTACCGGTAGGTGAAAGAATTATTTATTCTGCACATGGGGTATCTCCTTCTGTGCGCGAGCTTGCCAAACAAAGAAACTTGATAGAGATTGATGCGACATGCGGTCTTGTCACCAAGGTTCATTCTGCAGTCAAAAGATTTGCCCATAGAGGGTATAAGATCGTTCTTATTGGGCATAAAAATCATGTGGAGATAATAGGTACAGCCGGTGAAGCTCCCGATGTTACTACGATAGTAGAGAGCGTTGAGGATGTCATGGCTCTTTCGTATCTTCCAGAAGAAAAGCTTTTTTATGCGACACAGACGACATTAAGTTTAGATGACGTCAAAGAGATAGCCGAAGCTTTAACAGTAAAATATCCTCATATTGAATCTATACCAAGTTCTTCTATCTGTTATGCTACTACAAATCGTCAGATGGCATTAAGACAGATTGTTGAAAATGTGGATTTGATTCTAGTTGTGGGAGATCCTCAAAGCTCAAACTCTAACCGCCTCAGGGAGGTGGGAGAGTTAAGAGGTATACCTTCGTATCTTATCAATGAGAAGTCTGATATAAATCCAGATTGGTTTAAAGGTGTTCAGCTCATAGGTCTCACAGCAGGTGCTTCCACGCCAGAGACTGTGGTTCAAGACTGCATTAATA
>VGMB01000334.1 GCA_016866585.1 Chlamydiota bacterium | reverse complement strand
GTTGATTGCGTATCAACTCAAAGAAAAGAAACCCTCGATCTATCTTAAACCACAGGATGAGCAGTTATTAATGGCTGTCTAAAAACTCAAAACTCAGGTTACAAAGCTGGTTATCAAGACTTGCCCTTATGCAACCAAATGGAAGAGATGGAGAATCTGGTTTATCTAGGAAGATTCTTTCTTATCTACAACTTGCTGAGCAAAACGAGGATTTTAGAGAGCGATTCTTTAATACCATACAGGGAGCCTCTGAAACATGTGGAGATCGCATGGCTCTATCTGTACTTCATCTTGGAATACAACATAGGATGGCAGTAATTGATAAAGGCAATTTAAAAAAGTATGCGGAGTTTTTAATTCACGGTCCATGGATGCTAGATCGCCTAGAAGAGATAGCAAGAGCTAAAGTTAAAACCTTGCGTTTTGTGGATGAGATCGAAGTCTACCTTGGATACCCTGTCAAATTACGAGAAAGGCTTTCTTTACAGATTGATGTAGAAGACATGCTCTACTTTAGATGTAGTGGTATAACTGAGGGAGATTTAAATAATGCAGCCATTTTTATTGAAGATCAGCTATCAACACCTGACGCTATAGCTAATATCTTAATACAAAGAGAAGATTGGATACAGGCTCTACATGAAAAAGAACCAATACGCATGGCTGCTTTCCAAAGAGAGAAAGAATCCAGGCTTGAATCTATAAAAGATGATACTGTTACATCTTATGAAAAAATACAGGATCAGTATACGCAAAGTATCCTTGAACTAACAAAAAGAGTCCTGCGTCCATAAAAGACAGAAAGGCCATAGCAAAATGGTGGTATGGCCTTTAATTCAATCCCTTTATAAAAAGGTTCATATTTATTGACAAGGATGAACGCCTACGAAAATCTGCTTAGGTTTGCTCCTAATAATCTTTAAGTAAAAGCAAAATTCAAGTTTTTAACGGACCAATCAGTTTTTTTAAATTCTTTTATTGGTGTTGTCCACCCTATAACTTTCCTAGGCCTGTTATTTAACCTGTATTGTACAAAATTAATCTCCTATATGGTAACTACATGCCATTCACCATATCCATAGATTTTTACCCCAGTAGATTCAATGGCGATATACGTAGGTTTTTGGGAGGAGAGTTTTTTATAGTCTAAGTTCAACCACTTCATTCTTCTTGAAATTCTAGAATAGGACGGAACAGGCAGGGTAATTTGCATCGTAGTAAATAACAAGCGAATGAACCCTTCGGTAGAGCAAAGAGTAAGATGAAAAAAAGAACCTCACCATATTTGGGGACATTTGCTTTACGTCTCCATATCTCACGCAAAAGGTGCAAAAGAACCGATGATCGTGGTCTCTAATGTTGTATTTGAGGACACTATTTGTTTGTACCGCAAAAGATGGGAAATAGAGACCTTATTCAGCTGTTTAAAAACGCGGGGATTTAGGATGGAAGATACCCATATGACAGCACCTGAGAAGATGGAAAAACTACTCTTTGTGTTGGCTATATCCTTTTGCTGGTCTTACAAACTGGTAATAAAAGATGCCGAAAAGGCCATCCATAGAAAGCCCCATGGGAGACTGTCTAAGAGCTTATTTCGTGTCGGATAGTAAGGAGGCCGATCTATGTCTACATCGAATCTCTATCATGCATATGGGATAAAGGGAGTAAAGTATAAATCTACTCAATATGTAAAAAATGCTATCATCTACTTGGCTGAGATGCTTTATCAAAAGATTCACTGTCCTAAGTGCTCAGGAAAAAACTCACATTTTAAAAGGGAAAA
>VGMB01000333.1 GCA_016866585.1 Chlamydiota bacterium | reverse complement strand
ACTCTATAGGGTGAGTAAGGTTCAAAAATTGAATTTTCTTTCTCGTTTTTAGGTGTGTCATGAATAAGCTGAATCTCTTGAGAATTAGCTATACCGATACTTAAGGTAGCAAGAAGAAAAGGTAGTTTTTTCATAATTCCCTTTATTTGATGTGCATGTTTTTTTAAACAAATTTTTGGATCTTCGTCTGTTTGTACAAATTATAAAATTTATCACAGTTTTTTAAAATACTATAATTTAATCCTTCCTCTTCACATAATTCGCAGTGGTATTTAATTTTTTCGTATGAGGGATCATGTTTGTCTATAGAAGGTTTATTCGTCTGGAAGATACTGACGCAACAGGGGTGATTTTTTTTCCTAATCAATTAAAAATTGCTTTAGAAACTTTTGAGAATTATCTTCGCGATACCGCATATTCTTTAAAAAAAATCATAGATTCTATCTACCTAATGCCAGTTGTTCATGTTGATGCAGACTATCTGTCGACCCTTGAGACTGATGATGAGCTAAGTGTTTCTTTATCTCTTGAAAAAATAGGGAATTCTTCTTTTACTCTGAGTTATTCTTTTTTTAATCATACTAAGCAAACTCTTGCTGGGAATGCAAAAGTAACACATGTGTTTACATCGAAGGAAACTAAAAAGTCATTTCCTATACCTGATGATTTCAAACAAATTCTCACACTTCTTAGCAAAATTCCTTAAACGAATATGAAACGGAGAAAATGAGTGGGTTTTAATATTTGCTAAGCCTTTTCCAAACACTTGTAATTTTAAGTAATTGGTTCATGGTACATACTTCAAAAAATTTTTGTTATAAAACCAGGTGGCGAACAAAAATTTTGCATTAACAAAAAAAGCTATAGGCTAATTAAACTGTCTAGACACTATCCCAAGTAAGCTCTGATGGTTGTTTTCGTTGGAGCTTTATTAATAAAATCATCGTAAATACTACCTAATACAAGAAAAATGAATTCAAGATAACTCTCTAAAAATGAGATGAGCTAGCAAAAGAAAATTTAGAATTCAATCAAACACATCAAAACATGTTACGCTTGTGTTGTAGCTAGCCAGAATTTAAGAGAAGCTCTGCTAACCTTCATGTCTTTAAGTAAAGTATTAGGTATATTATAAATCTTAATAGGACAATAGTACTTAGGTAGCTTTAAACTTAAATGTTCTTTGATTTCATCAAGGGTTTTTATTTTTTGCTGATCCTGATCTATAAAAGCAACAGGACGATGACCAAATTCCTTATCTTCTATGGCTATAACAAATGCTTGTATTATACCTGGTAAGGTTAGGAGCTCTCTCTCTATCGTTTCAGGATGGATGTTCTCACCACCAGATATAAACATATTGTCTTTTCTACCCAGCACACGGAGGTTGCCATTTTCATCGATCTTACCTAAATCTTTTGTTGCAAACCATGTATCGTTGAGAGGACAATGTAAATTAGTTTTGTTTTGTAAATATCCCAAAAATAAAGTCTTTCCTCGAACAAGGATCTCTCCTTCTTCACTTATTCGGATTTCTCTGTAGGGTAATGCCACACCTGAGGATGAATCCTTTGGATGCGCCATGGTGACCTGAGAGCTCATCTCTGTCATGCCATATGTAGGTAGGATGTTGATGCCGAGATGTGAGATTTTTTCAAAAAGATCTAAACCTATCGGGGCTCCACCGACAAGGATGGACTTTATAGAGCTTGGTATGGATTGTGGTTTGTTCTGAACTAGTCTATATAGCTGAGTTGGTACCATCGATACATGTGTGACTGGGAATTGGTAAAGGC
>VGMB01000332.1 GCA_016866585.1 Chlamydiota bacterium | reverse complement strand
TGTATAAATCGATGGAGAAAACTCTAAACCATATTTATTACCTCGAGAAAAAAACTTTGTAATCGGATTTAAGCTCTCTTCTGAGGTGCTAAGGTTTTTCCCATATTCAGTTTCATCTGATGAAATATAGTTTGTATTTACAAATAAAAAAGCAATCGAAGCTTTTGCAAAAAAATTCATTTTCACCATCTAAGTCCATTGATCAGCATGGAATTTAAAATATATCAAATGCACTCTTGACCTCAATTAATAATTTTATTTTACTACCCGCTCAATTTTTTTAGGAGAATGCAAATGAAAACGGTGTATATTCTTTTTTTTACTCTTACCATATTGCTTTTTAGCTTTAAGGGTTTTGAGAATGAAAACGACAATCCTTGTATGTACCATCACGTAAATGTGATCAATGGGCAATTAAGTTTGCAAATGGAGGATGGAATAATACAAGGTGGTGTCCAAGTACCAATAAGAAGAACTTATAGCAGCTATGGTGCATTAGAAAAAACAGACGATAGCAGTGATCTTTACTTAAAACGGTTAAAGCACGGATTCCATATTCAAGGAGGATGGAATTTTTTCCCTCAAACGCATCTCCTCATTCGTCCTGGAAGAAGAGCTGAAAATTACCTGGCTTATGTAGCGGATGCATCAGGTTCAATAACAAAATTCGAATACTCCCATAAAGATACTTCTGACAAAACTATCGTGCTGACATCAAAAGAAAAAAATATAACCTCGTATAGCAAGATATCAGGAAAAAACAACTGGAACAAAACCTTATTATGTCTTAACGAAAAAACAGGTAATGCCGAGTTAAAACTACCTGATGGATCTTTACTTTTCTACCAAGGAAGAAATTTCAAAGCGAGGAAAGATGAAGGATCTGCGCTAACTACATTTTACACACTCACCACAGAAATCAAACCGAATGGACATCTAGTATCTTATATCTACGATAGCAAAGATCGTATACAAGAAATCAAACATCTTAATCCTCAAGCAAAAAAATGTTTTGCACATATTAAATTTCATCTAGACAACCCAGTCAGCCCCTACAAGTTTCATATAACAACATCAGATGACAAAACTATTGAATACAACTTCAAAGTAGAAAGCTATAGAGATTATTTAGAATCTGTCATTCACAAATCTGGTCAAAAACAAACCTATGATTACGGTAAAGAAAGAAAAGGAATAGGGGCTAGGGTAAATAAAATTCGATTTGATGGAAAACTACAATCCAAAATCTCCTATTACACACCAGAAAACAAGCAAATAGAGGAAATATGGCGAAAGCATCCAGAAAATATTGCTATCTATGGAGATAAAGTACGCAAATTAGAAGGTCCTCTTGGTTCAAACGGCGAGATAATAACCTATGCAGAATTTAAATATTCTGAAGGTGTTACTGAGGCTAAAGACTCCGAAGGTATAATCACAAAATATTACCATAGCGATGGAAAGTTAGATCTTATTGAGGAATACGACATTCAAGGTCAACTTACAACAAAAACAAAGTTTATTTGGGCACAAGATAACTTGATATCCAAAATCAAACTAGATGGAGATGGATCAGCATTATTTTCAAAGACATTCTCTTACGATGTGAATGGAAACATAACAAAAGAAGTTTTCTATGGTAATCTATCTGGTAAATGCAAAGATTCTTTTAGAGCAAATGACGATGGAAGCCTGCAAGAAGCGGAATCATTTGTAAAAACATTTACGTACTCAGAAAAAATGAATCTGCTTTTAACGGAAAATGAAGAAAATGGTCTTTCCTATAAATATTTCTATGAAGATGGGAC
>VGMB01000331.1 GCA_016866585.1 Chlamydiota bacterium | reverse complement strand
ATGGAGCTGAAGAAGTGCTATCCAAACAATAAGAATATGCAAGCCAGCCATGAAACCATTTATACCTACCTCTACCTTCTTCCTAAAGGAGAGCTTCGCAAGGAGCTTATTGGGTACCTGAGGCAGAAGAAAAAGCTCAGAAAGAGCCGTAAGCTCACTACGGATAAACGAGGCAACATCCCTGATATGATCAGTATTCACTAGCGCCCCAAGGAGGTAGAGGACAGAATTATCCCAGGTCATTGGGAAGGTGATCTTATTGTGGGTAAGGATCATAAATCAGCTATGGGCTCTATTGTTGAACGTACAACAAGGACGGTGATGTTGGTGCCTTTGAAAAAGCGCGATGCTGAATCTGTCAGAAAGGCCTTTGCCAAGGAGCTGAAGACGCTGCCAGAACAAATGACCCTTTCTATGACCTATGACCGGGGAAAAGAGATGGCTGAGCATAAACTCTTTACCGAGGAAACGAAGATGCAGGTCTATTTTTGTGATCCTCACAGCCCTTGGCAGCGAGGAACGAATGAAAATACGAATATGCTGATTAGAGATTTTTTTCCGAAGCAGACTGATTTTAGTAAGTTTACCAGGAAGGAGATCAAGCATGTTCAGAAACTGTTGAATGAGAGGCCAAGAAAAACTCTGGACTGGCATACTCCGAAAGAAAGGTTTAAAGAACTACTTTTGCGTTAAAAAGTTGAATCTGCCAATTTTTGATTTGAAAATCTAGTTTTTAAAAATATTTTAATGAATAATACAGTTGTAATAGGGCTTGGATATGTAGGTCTAACTTATGCTCTGCATATTGCTAGTTTGGGCTATAAGGTTGTAGGAGTGGAAGAGAATCCTATTACTAGGATGAAAGTTAAAAACGGTGAATTACCTTTTTTTGAAAAAGGTCTTGATATTGTTCTATCTGACGTACTCAAACGAGAATTGTTTGATATTGTGAGTCCGGAAGAATTTAAATTAGTGAGTAATCACACTAGAGATAAGTCTTTTGTTTTTATCATTACTGTTGGAACGCCAGTAAAAAATAAAGCTGTTCAATATCATGCTATCGAAAAAGTATTTTCTTTTTTAAGCGAAAATATGTCACAGTATGATTCTTTGGCATTAAGGAGCACAGTGAGTCCAGGCCTTACTAGAAAGCTATGCGAAAACCTTCCAATAAAAATAAAGTACTGTTTTGCTCCGGAGCGTACTATTGAAGGAAGTGCTTTAGAAGAATTGTCGACATTACCACAGGTTTATGGTGCAAACGATATTGAATCAAAGTTATTTTTCGAATCTTACTTTAATGAGTTTCATAGTGAGGTGATTTCAGTTAGTAATTCTGAGGCTGCTGAATTAGTAAAGCTTACTAGCAATGTTTTTCGAGATGTGATTTTTGGTTTTTCTAATGAAATTGCAAGCATTGCATTTAATTACAATGTGCAGTCAAAGGAGATAATAGATGCTTGTAACTATAAATATCCAAGATGCAACATCCCATATTCAGGCCCTGTTGCAGGACCATGCTTGTCAAAAGATTCTTATATATTGATAAATGATAGCGGTTTGAATTCGATTATTATTAATGCGCGGAAATTAAATGAGAACTATGTTTTATCAATTCTTTCAAAGGTATTAGAAGATAGTCATATTGCTTCAGCTTGTATCTTGGGTCTAGCCTTTAAGGGCACCCCACCTACTAGTGATGTAAGAGATTCTTTGGCTATTAGTATTGCCACTTATCTTAAAGAAAGAAAAATTGTTGTTTACGGGTTTGATCCAATTATTTTTCCTAGCGACTTTGATTTGATAGGAGC
>VGMB01000330.1 GCA_016866585.1 Chlamydiota bacterium | reverse complement strand
ATTGGTGTTGTACTACTTGGAATGCTGGCAACCTTCCTTAGTGCCACTTTCTGGGACTTTACCATTCCTAGCTTACCTATAGCTAGATTGACTGCCAATCTGTTTTTCACCAGTATTCCTGAAGAGGGATTGTACAGAGGTCTTATTCAAGGTAAGCTTTGCGAGTACTTGAAAAACATAAAATTTGGTGGCACAATATCGATCGTATTTACTTCCGTGATTTATACATTTATCCACCTATATGGAGAAGCTAGTCTAACAGTGGGTTTATTTTTATTTCTTTCGAGCATTCTTTTTGGGTTCTTGTACTATATATCTAATAGGATTGAGTCATCTATAATATGTCATTTTTTTATAGTAATAATGCACTCCATATTTTTTAGAGATCATCCGATATGATGTATAATTATTTGTGAATACGAATAGCAAGGACCGTAATGTTATCTGTTGAATATCCTACATTCAAAGCATAATCCTTCAAAGCTTTTGCATAATCTTTAATAGATTTATTACCAATAACACTTAGAATTTGATTTTCAGATGCAAAATCTTTTAAGCCATCACAAGCAATTATTAAAATATCATTATCTTGAACTTTTTGAACGGTAATCTTAGGCTTATGTATTACTGCTGGTTTGTCCTCTGAACCAGTAAACACTTTATCACCAATTGCTCTACTAACATTTACCCCAAATTTTGCATTTGGAAATCTTAATTTTTTTGCATCGTTAGAAAAAGGCCATAATTCTTCTATAAGTGGATCGTTTAGCGCAAGAGCAGCTCTTCGAGCATCCTTAACGCTGCTCCAATCCCTAACACAAGAAAGTGGTATGGATTTAAGACTACCGTTTATTCTCCTATAAACGTTAGCTTCGCTATCCCCAATAGACGCTGTATAGATGATATTAGTCTGTTTATCTATGTAACATACAGTGGCAGTGGTTCCCATTTTATTTAACGAACTATCAGCGAGCACTTCGTTGTGAATTTGATTAAATAAAGCTTCGAAGGTTTGATGTACATTTTTATCATTTTGTTTTAACATTGGATAAAATCTATGAAAGAATTCTTTATTCACGTACTTGGAAACACCCGACCCACCATGACCATCAAATACACTGGCTAAGACTCCATCATTAGTTTCATAGTAATGCCATGCATCTTCCATCGTACTTCTTAGTCCCTGATCTTCTGCATAGGTACAATCAAATTGTAATGGAGTGACTGCTTCTTTAGAAAGCAACATATTATACGAGGAATCAAACTCTTTTAAATGGATATACGGTTCCCTCTCCTTTTTTCTGTGCTCATTAACGGCTTTCGTAAAATTTCTCCACATTTTATTAAGTGCCATTTCACTTGTTAAAGTTCTAGGTTTCCAAACTTGAACTTTTTTTAAAGAATCGAGAGAACAAGTGTCATTTTTATCATATTTTATCTGGTTATACTGAAAAACATTGGTAATATTGTAGATTATGCGGTTAAAAGTTGATGCTATATCTTGCGCGACAGAACTTTTTTGCAAGATAACAACCAGCCTACTACCTATATAAAAATTCGCATTTTGAGAATACGGATATTCATAAAAACCTAATGAATAAAGAATGCCACTCAAGGCTATAAGTGGCACTAAATTTGATTGATCGAAATAAGAGTTATATTTTTTTGTTAAACTTTCAAAAACCACAATGACAACCTTTTTAATTGCAGATATTTTAACGTCTGCAAAGAAAAAATTAAATCGCATTGTTTTTTTGAATAAATCTATGTGAAATCCAATTTCACACCTTGTTTTGTAAATCTAAGTAAAGT
>VGMB01000329.1 GCA_016866585.1 Chlamydiota bacterium | reverse complement strand
TTTCCGGTAAATGGTTTAATCACAACTTTTTTTGCTTCAACTTTTGGTTGTTCAAGCGATGCAAGCATTTGTGACATGCTCATTGATGCTTTTTCAGATCCTTGCAATGATGTCTGTGAGTGAGTAAACGATGGCTCAGTTGTAAATCCTGTCATTGCATCGGAAGAATCTAAAGGAGAAGAAAGTGAAATTTCATGTTCCGGTATAAAACCTACATCATCAGCAAAAATATGAGTAAGGCTGAATGCACATATTGTTGTGCAGAGAATATTAGCCAGTCTGTACATGGGTGAGCGTCCTCCTAGCGACTTGGTATCGAGCTTGATTTTAAATATAAATCCATATTCTAGAATCTCCGAATTTTTTATACCATTGGATTTTTATAAATTGATCCAAATGTTATAAACAGAAAAATCACAAGAAATGAATTAATTCATTTGCTTATGGACTTGTAATCAAGTTCGATTTTTTTATCAATAGTTTAAGATAGAAAAAAACCACTAGAGGTGAACTAGTGGTTTTCTTAAGAAAACAAAGCAAGATTTAGCTTTCTAATACAGCTTTTATGTGATCACAATCTCTACATCCGCATGTACATCCTATTGGATTATCAAGATGAACGTGATAATATTCTTCTTTATCGATAGGGTTGCGAACTTCGTATATATGATCAGACGTTTGTTTTATATCCCAGGTTCTAAATTGTAGGTCTTTATCAGACACAAATTCACATTCTATTTCGTCTGGTTGGTTGGATTCAATTTTTGCATTTGAGTGAATGGCCCTTGTTATTTGACAATGAGGGCAATTGCAGTGAGGCTCCGGCTCGGGGATCGCGTCTATGTCTTCTTGCTCGAGTTTTAAGGTTATTGAGGAGAGTTTGTTTAAAATGTCTGCAGGAAGATTTGGGCTATTATAGTTTTGGATATTATGCTGTAGGATTGATCCTATGCCTTCAAGTCCAGGTATGCTCATTTTTGCAAATAATGGAAACGATGTGTCTTGTTCGATTTTTGACCGGGTTATGTCTTTGTTTTCATAATCATAAAATTTAGCATGTTCTGCAAAAATTGCATCAATAACCATTTTATCAAGGCCGGGAACTTCTGTAGTGCTTCCGTCTGTCAAGGTTATGATGAGAGAATGTTGTCCGTTTCTTTCTTGAGATTTAAGAGATGAGATGTTTTTCCATGGAGTAGATATATAAGGAGGTATGTTAAGAATTTTTTGATTTATTCTCATGTCTGGGCTCCTAAGTAAAAGGGTCTAACTTATTATATCAAACATTTGAGTTTTCTACCTTAATTATACAAAATATGCAAAGAATCATCAATATTTTTCTGTCACTCGATGAGTGTTAGTGCTAAATTAATTTACAAACTATTAATATTCAGTGTTTTTAAATATTTTAAAAAAAATGTTGTCTATGTGTGTTATTTTGGTATGCTCTGCTTTTATGTGTTATCGTAAAAAAGTAGTATCCTTAGCACCTATTAGGGATTTTGCTACAGTCGCTAAAGAAAATAGAGGAGGGTCTAGATTTGAGCCGAAAAACTTTTATCATAGATACAAACGTAGTGTTACATGATCCTGACGCTATATTTAACTTTGAAGGAAATGATGTTGTAATTCCTTTAACAGTCATTGAAGAGTTAGACCGGATGAAAAGACTGTCTGACGAACTAGGAAGAAATGCCAGGCAGGTTATCCGATTCATGGATTCTTTAAAAGAAAGAGAGCATGGAGACCTCCACAATGGAATAGAGATTGAAAATGGGATAATGTTTAAAATCCTTATAGAATCTCAGTTTTCAGGAAGTAAGGATTTCCCTCTTAGTTTAGATAAG
>VGMB01000328.1 GCA_016866585.1 Chlamydiota bacterium | reverse complement strand
ACAATAAACAAAGCTGAAAAAAACCAAGAGGATGAATTGAAAGTTGAGTTTAATTTATCTATAAGACACAAGCTGGATTCTTTAATAAAAAACTGGATTCTAAGTAGGGTTTTTTCAGGAGATGAAGATTCTTTGGCTCCCTATTCAACCCTTTTTGAGGAGGATTTAGAGGAGAGAAAGATTGCAAGTTTTAATGAGTATTTCTCCAGAAAGTTAGAGAAAGTCAATGCCTGCTCAAGTATATATAAGAAGAGAAAGTTGATTGAGGAAATGACAAGATTTAAGAATGAAGTTATTTCTTCCAAGTACTTTGTTGATAATGCAGGTGCAGGCGAATTGCTTGTCTCTATTGAGAATCAATATGATCTAGAATTGACCACAGAACTTCAACAAGAGTATGAATTTATTTCACAAGCGGATCTGGATGAAAGTCCTTATTTGGAGTCTTGCGATTTTACTTTGGATCATTCTTGCTTTAATCAATCTAAGTACCATCTCACTGCTTCAGTCGATCAGCATAAAAACAAAGTCTATAGCCTTGAACCTATAGTTCCTAAAAAATACCAAGATTTGTTTCCTAAGGATATATCTATTACTTCGAATTGGGGACTATCTATAAGTAGATTTCTTCCAGTTTTTCACAAAAGGCAAAAACCAATAAAACATATTCTTGTTGAGAGAGTGCAAGGTAAGTTAAGGTATACAATCGTTTCAGCAAAAGAAGCTGCAAGAATTAAAAATCTTGCTGATAATTCTAATTGTGCTGATTTCCATTTAATACTTCCAGATGGATCAACACTTCTGGATAAACCATTACCCCAAGACATTCAAGATCAAGTTCAAGATAGGTTGTGGGATGTAAATTTTTTAGCAGGAAATATTGGGTATCTTTGTAAACACCCAGAAAAGACTCGTGAGATGATGAGGGGTAATCTAGAATTAAGAAGGCAATATCTGTTAACTAAACTATATGATGATTCATCAGCCAGAGAGCTTTTAGATAATAATCCGATATTTTCAGGAGCTTAATAAAAATGCGTTTATTCTTTTATATCTAAAAAAACTGTCCGGCTTACTCCTTTCTGTCGGACAGTTCATAAATTTTAAGATGCTTATGCCGATTGAGCTAGCAATTTAGCGTATTCAGCTTCGAAGATTAGCATATTTTTTAACATCGCTGTATCTGTTTGTCCTCTTGCATTTAAAAGATCTCGGTACTCTTTAGTTGTCGATTGAAGAAGTTGGTTTGCAATATCTTGGATGTAATTGAAAAAGGAAAGAGTAGCTTTTCCTAGTCCAAGCTCTAACTCCGCATCAGCTTGCTTCTTTAAGATTAATCCTCTGTGAAATTCATTTGCAGACTGTATAACGGTAGCACCTAAGCCTATAGTGTTTAATCCGTTAACAATATGTTTGGTGTCTATAGATTCTTTAAACATTTTGGACAGCTTCGAAGAGGTGAAAAGTTCTGAAGCTTTGATTTCCGACATGGAACTCATTAAGCCAAGACTTGCAACCATAGCAGAGGCGTCAACGATAATTGAGTTTGTCCTCCGTCTAGATTTGCTTCTGTAGCGTACCCTGCAAGATTTGTAGATCCTACTACTTGAAGACCGTTAGTAATAGCCATGATCTGGTTGTTCGAAAAATAGTTTGTATTTTTTGTCGCGCTAACTTCCTCTATAGGTGTGGTAGTATCTGTCATCTCATTGAGTTTTGTAGATTTTGCTCTCGAGGTCATCTCTATTTCACTAGAACCTTCGCTAAGTTCTTCTTGGCTCGCATTTAATCCTATTTCTTGTGAGCTATCCATTCCTTTTTTTGCTGCCGCTTCTTCCCCACTTCGAACAAAAAAATT
>VGMB01000327.1 GCA_016866585.1 Chlamydiota bacterium | reverse complement strand
ACACTTAATAAAAAGATGTACTTTTCTGAGCAACATGGAATATCGAAAGATACTCCTATTTATCTTTCTAGCACCGATTTAGATCTTTTAGAGTCCCATGTATATACCACGATTTCAACAGAAACTAAGATTCTAGAAAAAGATCTATTTATTCTCTCAACATCCGTAACACTTGCACCATTTTTAGGACTGCTTGGAACTGTATGGGGAATATTGGTAACATTTTCTGAATTGCAAGCTGGTGGATCTGCAGGATCAAACACTGCTATCATAGGCGGGCTTTCAACAGCTCTATCAACAACTGTTCTCGGTTTGATAATTGCAATACCAGCTCTTATAGGTTATAACTACCTTAAAAACCATTTAAGAATGTACACCTCCGATATGGAAGATTTCTTGCATAATCTTTTATCAACATTAGAGCTCCAATATCGAAAAGTAGACATTTCGTAATGAGGTAACCTATGAGAAATCGGATCATATTTACACAAAATAACAATGAAGAGGCCGGTCCTAATCTTACACCTTTGATAGATGTAGTATTCGTTGTTCTTATAATGTTTATTATAATAGCCCCTATGCTCCAAACAGATAAAATTAAGCTTGCTGATGCTCCTAAAAGAGATGATAAAAGCACTATCGCAGTCCAAGATGTAAGCCCGATTACAATACAAGTGAGACAAGATAATAGTATATGGCTAAACTCTATTAGAATTTCACAAGACGAACTACTTCCTCTTTTAAAACGAGCAAAATCTCAATATCCAAATAAAACCCCACAACTTCTACAAGACAAAAAAGCTGCCTTTGGAACATACCAAATAATTAAAAATGCTGTTGAATCATCTGGATTTCAAGAACTAGATGTAATTTTACAGCCCGGGTAATTTCTATGAATACCCCATACAAGAGATCCACACCCAAAAAAATCGCCTACTTAGTAATTTCAATACACGTTGCATTTATACTTTTTATTTCTTTTGGCACACCCACTAATAAAAAAATAAAAAGAGACCCATTAGTAGTACGTACAAAAACACTAGCTCCAGTAGTCACGCAGCCCAGTGAAATGAAAATCACACCAAACAATAGTAATACTACAGCTGCAAAAAACCCAGCTCCTAAATCAACACCTCCTAAAGCTGTAATTACTCCCACCCCAACAACTAAACCAATAGCGAAACCAAACGCTAAAACAAAGCCTATCGATCCAAAACCAGCACAAAAAACAACAGAAACTAAACATACAAAACCCACAGAAAAACAACAAAAACAGTCAACTGAAAACTTCGATATACCTCTAGATCTTTTGAATGAACTAGAAAAAAAAATAGCCAACCTGGACTCAGTGAAAGATCATTCCAGTAAAAAAACACATATTACAGTCCCTGATAGAATCGATCCCTCAACAATTACTAAATACTCTTCTTCAGATTCTTTTGACTTTATGGATAGTACTGAATCCTACGCAGAATATTTGGCGATTTTTTTGAAACAAGAATTAAAACTGCCAGATTTTGGAGAAGTAAAAGTGGAAATTACTTTAAATAAAGACGGTACTGTAGAAAAATGTTTAGTGCTAAATTCTGAAAGTATAAAAAACAGAAAATATTTAGAAGAAAGGCTTCCTAAGTTGACTTTCCCTAATTTTAAGACGAATAAAACATCAAAAGAAAAACAGCACTTTGTACTAACATTTTGTAACGAAATGTAAAAGGAATCTCTATGAAATCGAAAAATCTCACCTTGCTAGTTGCCATGTTAACATGCTGCTTTACCCTAAAAGCTGATTGCAAAGAGATGAATTCCCCTCAAGAAATCCGAATTCAACTTAGCTCTGAGAGCTCCCTTCAACCTATATA
>VGMB01000326.1 GCA_016866585.1 Chlamydiota bacterium | reverse complement strand
TTGTATAAGGCTTTATCCACTCAGCCTTACCAAACTGGGACTGATACCCTACCACCGAACCTGCATGAGGAAAGGCTTTCATGATCTGCTTATATGATTTTTCACACTCTTTTTTATAAATATCTCCCTGAAAAACGTAAGAAACAGGTAGGCCGTGAGGGGAGAAAAAAAGCATAGTTTCTTTTTGATGTAGATTGTTTTCCGTTAAATATTCGGAAATCGTATTAATGTAAGGCTGAATGAATCCCTTATGCTCAGAATATGATTTAACCCAACTAAGAGCGCGACTCTTCCTTCTACATAAGTTTTCTTGCATCCATCTGGCAATACTACCTGTTGTTGCATAACTGAATTGTGGAAAGAGTGGAAAAACAACAGTATTTTCATCAATAAAATCGGGAGCCTGATCTAAAAAGGCCTTGTGTGTCATTGGTAGATATCTATGAAAAGTTAACACCTCATATCCCATGCCCCTCAAAGATTGAGCTAACCACTCCGTATCTTCAAAAATCGGAGATTTTCCACCAATATGCTGGTAATCTTCCGCAATTTTAACTGACCTTTTCTTCGCTATATACGTAAATAGTAGGTCTTGTACAAACTTCGGCATAGGAGTGCGTATGACATCACCATCAGTTAGTAGCTCTTTTAAAAAGGGCTGGACTTCATCTAAATTTCTAGGTCCTCCAAAATTAACGAGCAAAACTTTATTCCTCATAGCAATCTCCTTCTTATGATGTATAAATCGTATACGATTAGATGCAAGTTATGCTATGTTATGAAATATGGGACTTTTTGTCTCAAAGAGGCGGTAAAATTGTGAATAAAATTTTTCGATATTTCGCATTTATTTTGTGCATAAGTCTTTTTTCCTGTGGAACTCCCAGTAAAAAAAGCTACGTGATTGCCGTCGATCCAGCTTTCTACTCAATAGAAACTTTGGGCAGGGAGAAAAACATCTTAGCATTTCTGACCGATCTACTTTCTGAAATTTCTCAACAAAGTAAAATGCAGATAACCATCAAACAAGTTAATTGGGACTCTCTTTTTCAAGGATTGCAAGAAAAACAATACCAAGGAGTGTTCTCTGGGCTTACTCCCTATAACTTTGTTATGGATAAGTATTCATTCTCCCCTCTTATTTTGCCCACAGGGCCTGTTCTTGTTATACCATCAAACTCTAACATGGATACTTTAGAACTGCTTGAAAATAAAGAAGTTGGGATCATAAGCGACTCAAAAGCTGTTGAGATCCTACAAAAATACCCTAATATCATTATAAGAAACTATGATTCTATTCCTAAGATGCTAAATGAGGTGATGATAGAAAAAATTGAAGCCGCGGTCGTTGCTGTTCTTCCCGCCTTAGGATATGTTAATGACCTGTACCAAGGAACCCTAAAAATAGCTTCCCAACCTTTTACCCAAGAAGGCCTTAGAATGATAAGTATTAAAGGAGCAGATCCTGAATTTCAACAGAAGTTTAACAAAGCCTTTGATAAGCTTACCAGTGAAGGTATCATAGAAAAGCTTCTAGCAAAATGGAACCTCCAGAACGCCGAAAACTAACCTAATAACCAAATTAAAATTTTAAACACTTGTAAGCCAGCTAAATAAATTCCAAATCTTTATCAGTTCTTTACAAAAGAAGGCTAAAATAGAGCTAACCCAGGAGTTATTAAATGAGCTGTATTTTTAGTTGTTTTTCTTGTTTTTTGAGATCTTCGCAAACTACCCCTCTTGCACAGCCTATCCACCGAAGTAGTGCAGATGTGAATACTAGTAAAACAGCTAAGAAAGCAGGGCTAGCGCATCAAAAATTTTCCCGATAATAGAACCTGATGCAAATATTCCTCAGACCGCACACATTTACGCATTTTCGCTTTAATTCCCATTTTACAAGTCGTTTCTGCCTTC
>VGMB01000325.1 GCA_016866585.1 Chlamydiota bacterium | reverse complement strand
CTTCTATATATTTAACTGAAAGACCGTTTCGTTCTAATCTATATAGGTGGTCTTTTTTTGTAGCCCCTTTATAAGGGTGTTTTAGTTCTCCGGATAGTTCCATTTCTTGTTGAAGAGATTCAGGAAGCTTATCAAATTTAGGTAGTAGTAATGTTACCTTATGTCCGTTATCAGATAGTCCTTTTGCCATTCCATATATTGCTTCACCAAGACCTCCAAATTTTAAACCAAACATAGAGCATTCATATGCAACAATGAGGATGTTTAGTTTTTTAGATAAATCCAACTCAGGAAATCTCGTTGCGAGCATCTGCTCTTTATCCAGATGCTGGGCAGGTGTTGGTGATAAAATTACTGATCCATAGCGTGAGTCTAAAGCCTTAGTTACGTTCCATGTCATTCTTTCTAGAGAAAGATCTTTTTTAGTTTCTTTCAACATTCCAATTAAATCATCAAGAAGACATTGTGTTGATCCGGTGATCCTAGTGTTAAGTAGCTTTAAAGTTAGTTCTTTTAGTTTTTCTTGTGCAGTGGCGCCTGGATGCTTTTGCTGAATGTTTTCTAAAATGCGCTTGATTTTTTTATAAATGGGATCGAATAATACTCTACCGTCAAAAAGCTCTGCTAGTTTTTGCACTAAAATTGTAATATCTTTTTCTGTCGTTTCTGGGGTTAGGAGTGCGTTTTTTAAACCGGTCAGGATTTCAATACCCTCCTGTAATTCAAAGCGAACTTTCAATTGGCGTAATATATTTAGCCCAGATGCGCTGCATATGTTTTGTAATATTTCAGGATGCTCTAAAATTTGAGTAGAACCGTTTATAGATGAGTTCTGATACATAAGAGAAACTATTTTGGAAAAAAAGTTTTTCAACCTAGGGTCTAGCTTCTTAAATGCAATTACTTTTGCCTCTTTAGAGGATAAAGAATCCGTTATACAGCAGATGAAGCTGTGAAATGCTCTTCTTGACGAAATTGAATCAATTCCAACCTCTTTTAACTCTGTCAGACACTCTGCAGCAATTTTTTGGAATATAGGTAAATTTTCGCTGCTGTCTATGAGTCTTTGTAATCCTATGGATCCACACTCATCAATTCCTAAGTCGTAGTTTGGGGATATATCACCAGAACAAACCAACGCGCCCATAGGCTCTTCGTCAAATATGCAAAGTTTACCGTTGTCCAAAAGAGTTATATTTCCAAGATGACAATCTATAAAACCTAAATGGACAATTAAAAAACAAAGATCCTTTGCCAGTTGTTCCTGCTTTTCCTTAGGCATATCTAAGATAGATTGTTCCAGCTCTCTTGACGATAGAGTTGTAATTCTCTCCTGAACAACAAGGTATCGATCATAGGGGTTTTCTGTCTCAACTTTTGAATCTATTATGTGGATCTTAGGAGAGGTGACTTGTAATCCGTATTTAGATTCTAGTTCTAAGATTCTTTTAGACATAATAAAACGAAGTAAATGGTCTCCATTATTATTACCTGCTGTACCTTGGTCTGTTTGAATGTAACTTACTTGAGATGAATTTGTTTTAACAACATACTCTTTAATTTCAGGATGATAGAGTACCTTATAATTAATAGGAACAAATGACTTATCTTCGAAAGCTAATCGAGCTAATTTATTTAGCTGACTTTCTTTTGTGGTTTTGTTTATATCGAATTTTTCTTTAAGAAATCCCCAAGGATTTTTGCAGTAAGATACTAGTTCTGGATCAAGATACTGTTTGATTTTTTCAGAAAGTGTTGTATCGGAAGAAAGTAGTGTTGTAGGGTCAAGGTTGATGATTCGACTTGGAAATTCTTTTCGCCTAGCTTCAGATTTACTTACCTGTAATTCAAAAGGAGCATCTTCTGCTTGTTCAATTACATATTCTATTTTAGCTAGTCTTTCTAATATATTATAGGAAGCTTTTGAAGATTCTGAAAGATTTGTGGGTATCT
>VGMB01000324.1 GCA_016866585.1 Chlamydiota bacterium | reverse complement strand
TGCTAGTAAATCAAAGAACTTCCGTAACGATTTCACAGTGGAATGTAAAAGAAAAATCAGAGTCGGAGTACCTGCTTGATGCTAGTTATACCTTTGACTATAAAGGTGTTAAATATTCAGCATCCACTGTCTTTAGGCAGCCTCTTTTTTTAAATCGACCAACAGCAGAACGTGCAATTGTAACCCTTCGCACCAAGCCATGGGCCGCCTGGTTTGATCCTAGTAACCCGGAACGTTCTACACTGCAGAGATATTTTCCATTCCAAGAAGGGATCAAACTATTTCTTTGTGTTATTGTGACTATATATTTTGTTGTTCTTCGATTCACATCAAGGAGAAATACTGTCTAGCTTTGTTAAGGCTTTTTTATAAATTAAATGAAGTAGAGTGGTTATCTGTATTTCTTTGGTTCTTAAAATAAATTTTTCAAAAAAGCTGATGTTTTTTTGCTTTTTAATTTCAAAAGCATCTTTGAATCTGCAATCAAAGGACATCCTAAAGAGGAAGTCACCTTTAAGCCCGAACTCATTTTGTAAGATGTATCCTTGATCCGTATCTATATTTAAAGGGTGGGTGTTTAATTTTTTTTTGTTATGAAGAGCGATATTTCTTTTATCAAAAAAACAAAGACTCCCATTTTTCCCCTTAGTATAAAAGTAGCAGCGCGTATTGCTGTCTTGTTCAAATCTTAGTTTGTGCCTAGACCACAGAAATCTGCTATATGGAATAAGAATGATTTTTTTACTTGGAAAAGTGTTGCAAATAGCGAGGGTCGCATCTTTTGTGCATTTCGCTAGTATAACGTGCAACTTTTGATCTCCAATTTGAATGGAGTTGATGAATGGAGATGATTTTTTTTGCATAAATTTTTTTACCATCTACTTTAATAAAGTGAATTTTTTTAAACCTTCAAAAAAACCAACAAAAAAACTACTAAGAAGTAAACAGTTTGCTTATAACTTATTTTCGTGATAGGATGACCGATAAACGTTTTTAATTTTTTGTGAATTAGGCTTGAATCTTAGGTCATAAATACGCAGAATAAAAAAATAACTAAACTGGAATTCCTAAGTAAAAAATCTTCATGTCAAGCATATTGACAGGAAGAATGGATCCAAACAAACTCTCAGGGCTTCTTAAATATATCCCAGGATGATATGACTAAAGGGACGCAACTCAATACTACACTTAGCCAGCAACACCAACAAAAAGTGGAAGAGCTCGTAGCTATCGCTAAAGAGCAAGGCTACATCACTTACGAAGAAATCAATGAAATTCTGCCGATGAACTTCGACTCTGCTGAGCAGATAGATCAGATTCTTATCTTCCTTAGCGGCATGGATATTCAGATCCTTAATCAAGTTGAAGTTGAAAGACAAAAAGAGCGTAAAAAAGAAGCTAAAGAACTTGAAGGTCTAGCAAAACGACCTGAAGGAACCTCTGACGATCCGGTAAGGATGTATTTAAAGGAAATGGGATCAGTTCCCTTGCTTACCCGTGAAGAGGAAGTTGAGATCTCCAAAAGGATAGAAAAGGCGCAGATTCAAATTGAAAAAATTATCATGCGTTTCCGATATTCCACAAGAGAAGCTATATCTATAGCTAATTACCTTATTACCGGTAAGGATAGGTTTGATAAGATCGTATCCGAAAAAGAAGTCTCCGATAAAACAAACTATTTGAACTTGCTTCCTAGATTATGCACCCTTCTTAAAGATGAAGACTCCGTTCTAGAAGGTCTACAGGTGCAACTTAAAGACCCTAGATTAAAGAAAGTTGATAGAGTTAAAATTTCTGAAGATATCGAAAAATGTCGTATAAGAACGCAGGCGTACCTCCGCAGAATGTTCTGTAAACATAATATCATAGAAGACTTCGGTGAGGTTATTCTCAACGGTTATGATAGATTCTTGGTTTTGGAGAAAGAAATACAAGAACTTACACCAAGAGCTGAAAGAAATAAGTTTGCA
>VGMB01000323.1 GCA_016866585.1 Chlamydiota bacterium | reverse complement strand
AGGCCAAATCCAGTAGGCTTTTGGTTTCAGTAAGGGTGGGTTTTAGTTTTGGTAGTATGACGTTTTCATGGTAGTAGTGGCCTTTACTGCCCACTACCTTGTCGTACCAGCCGCTTACAGGCTCCCATGAGGAAGATTCTTTTTTTTGTGGCATCTTATTTTCCTTCCTCGCGCTCATGTGGTAAAGGGTGGTTCCAGCTTTCTTTTTTAAATTTTAAAATAATTGCTGGTGCTATGCAGGCTAGTATAACGCCTGAAATAAGAAAGCCTACATAAAATCCACTTCCTGAAGACAGGAGCTGTGTTGGGGGGAAGAATCCTATAATCAAAGTAAAAGCGCTAGCTAAAATACCAAGAGAGGCGACAATCCACATTCCTACGTTTCCGAAGGGTATTTTATAAGTCCTTTCAATGTTGGGCTTTTTGTATCTTAGTTTTATTGCTGCCGCAAACATCAATAGATACATAATCAGGTACAGCTGTGAAACTATGACTGTGATGATAAAATATGCGCTATTTACAGAAGGCATAAGTAGGAATAAAAGAGAGATGATAGAAACTATCACCGCTTGTATTATCAGGAGGTTGAGAGGCATCCCTCTTGAATTCAGCTTGCGACAAAATGGGGGCAGATCGCCAGATCTAGCTGCAGCAAGTAGACCCTTGCTTGGTCCGACGATCCATGTGCTGATCGAGCCAAGAGCTCCGGCGGCAATAAAAAATGCCATAACAGGTGTTAACCAGTCTAGCTTATAAGCTGATACAAAGTAAGAGAAGGCTTGCAGGGATCCTGCTGTGAGGTTGATCTCGTCTTGAGGGATAACCATAGCAATCGAGAGTACTCCAAGTAAAGACATGAAGAGTATTGTTATTACGGTTAGTAGTATCGCTTTGGGGTAGTCTCTTTGCGGATGCTCCACTTCTCTTGCGTGTATCCCAGACATTTCTATGCCGCAGTACGAAAGGATGACTCCTGTGAAAAACACTAGCTGGTCAACAGATGTTAGGTTGGGTAGGGCTGATTTTACGTTGAAGCTGATTTGCAAAGGTTGACCATCAAAGAACCACACGGCGCCAAGACCGATTATGATGAAGCCTGCGATAAATGTGCCAAAGATCACTCCGAAAGTACTAATCCAGCTTGATGCTCTCATTCCGAATAGGTTGGCAATAGTGCTACCCCAGAAAATTGCTAGGATCATACCGACCATGTAGTTTGTGTTCTCTAACAGAGATGGATTTACTACAAAGGCAATTGTTGATGCTAAAAAAGATAAGATCGTGGGGTACCAAAGGACGTTTTCAAGCCAAAGTAGCCAGATAGCCAAGAATCCTGTTCTATGTCCGAAAGCCTCCTTAACCCATACGAATACTCCACCTGTTTTAGGCCAGCCGGTAGCGAGCTCTGCCGAAACTAAGGCTAAAGGAATGAAGAAAATTATAGCAGCTACGATTAAGTAGAAAATTGAGGCAAGACCAAATTCTGCGTTGACAGGCCAGTTTTTAATGCTACCCATAGCGGCTAAGTTGATCATCGCTAAAGAAAATACGCTTAGAGATCGAGTTAGCCTTCGCCCGTTTGTAGACATTGTGAAACACTCCTAAGTGATTAGTATCTTTTTGAAAGAAATATATTCTTTTTGATTTTTTGAAAAATAAATGAAGGTTATTCTAGATGTTTTTGTATAATTCCCAAAGGGAAAAAATTAATTACTGTAAAAATAAAAGTATATGAATGAAGCTGCCAGTTGCGTAGGCAGCTTCTACAGCACTAGCTTTACTTAGTTTTTTTCTTTTCTTGCTTAGCTACCTTTTTTTCTTTGGCAGTTTTTTGAGGTTTTTTCTTTTGTTCTTTTTTTGCGTCTTGTGATTTACCCATATTTCCTCTTATTTTTTTTGTTTTTTAAGTCGCTTGATACACAGTTTGTTTTATATTTTACCATGTACCAAGTGACTTATTAAAATGCTAAAAAAAAAT
>VGMB01000322.1 GCA_016866585.1 Chlamydiota bacterium | reverse complement strand
CGTTATACTAGATATTATTGTTTTAAAGAAACAAATGTTGAGATTGCAAAAAAAAATAGTAATTAGAAGCTTATAATGCAAGCAACCATATATGGAGTTTGAGCTTCTGAATTATACATTTAATTTTTTCAGCTATTATCAAACACAAGAAAAAATTCAGTGAGGGAAGTTTAAATTCCCAACTTCCCTCACATTAGCAATTAGACATTTGCCGAAGATACATCTTCTGCCTGAGCAGGAATTCCTGCTTTAGAAGAATCGATATATTTGGGATTTGATCGAATCTTCCAAAGCGGCAGCAATAGAAGAACTGATATTAGTCCGCAAAAACCTAGTATCATAAAAAATCCATACCAACCCCATTCCTGAGTAATTTTACCCAGTGGATACCCAGCACTTGCAGCCCCTATATAGGCTACCCAACCTACAAATCCAGTAGCCGTGGCCGCCGCCTTCTTGTGAGATAGCTCTGCTGGAGCCATACCGATTAGCATCTGAGGGCCAAAGATAAAAAAACCGACTAGAAACATCAAAGCCGAATCTATAGCGAGCATTCCCATAGGAGAATACCATAATGCTGTTAGGACAAATACGACTGCAAAACTAAATAGTATACAGATAGGAACTCGCCTGCCTTTAAATATTCTATCAGAAGCCCATCCAGCTGCAAGACTTCCAAATATTCCTCCGATTTCAAACCAGCAAACACAAGCTCCAGCTGTGAGCAAAGAATATCCTTTCGTCTCCACCAGAAATAAAACACTCCAATCATTGATGGCAGTTCTAATTACATAAACAAAGAAATAGGACACCGCAAGCATCCAAATAAACTTATTATTTAAGACATAATTGAATAAGATCTGCTTAACTGTTAGCTCTTTTTCCTGATCTTCATTGTCTGCTGTTACAGGGTAATCGTCACGATATTTTTCTATGGCAGGAAGGCCAAGAGACTGTGGCGTATCTCTAAGTCGATTCAAAAGAAAAAAAGCGACAACTATACACATACATCCTGGTATATACATCGCAAATCTCCAACCCCAAAGCTGAGCACAGAACGCTGCTATCAGTGGTATTAACGCACCGCCGACACTGTGGGAAGTATTCCATACACCCCACCATGTCCCTCTTTCTTTTTGAGAGTACCAGTGTGTTAATAGCCTAGCACACGGAGGCCATCCCCAGCCTTGAAAAACTCCATTCAATCCCCAAAAAAGGGCAAAAAAGAAAATCGAGGATGTCATCCCGAAAAAGATATTAAAAAGCCCCGTAAGCATCAATCCCATAGCCATGAAATACCTAGGATTGGATCTGTCTCCCAGAATACCGCTAAGAAACTTACTCAAACCATAAGTAATTGACAATATGCTACCTAGAATACCTAACTGGCTTTTATCAAAGCCCAAATCTTGCATTAGGGCAGGCATAGCGAAGGTAAAGCTCTTCCTAGTAAAATAGTAAAACACGTAGCCGATATACATTCCGTAGAACACTCTGAAGCGCCAGTACTTATATTCTTTTTTGACTACTTCAGGATCTTCGATTTCCGACTTATGGGGAGCTGGCTTTAAAAAATCCAAAACACTCACATTAATTCTCCAAATTTGCCATGAATTATAAAAAACGAGCACATTAAAAAGAAACAGTATCACATGTCAACGAATTTTTACTTCAAAAATATTTCTTTAAAAACAATAATTTAAAATATAGATTTTAAAACCTAGATTTAGACATGAGCAGCTTTGACAAATCAATTTTTAGACAAAACAATCCTGGAATAGAAAAAACAAATTCAATACCAGAAATTGAAGCTAATAAAAGCCCGGATAATCAAACTTCTTCTATCAACCAAGAAATAAAACCATCGCACATATCAAACTATCTGATACTAAAATCTTTGATTTCATGCATAGAATTTTTTATAGACAACAACTCCTCTGGCAATAAATTAATGTTTGAACCAACGATTATACTTACACCTCTTG
>VGMB01000321.1 GCA_016866585.1 Chlamydiota bacterium | reverse complement strand
TTTATTAATTACTGGATGGTTGATGTACCTGATGTAATTACGGGATGGAACATACAACTTTACGATATCCCTTATATTTGTAAACGTTTAAACTGCGTTCTTGGTGAAAAATTGATGAAGCGCATGTCTCCTTGGGGTCTTGTAACTGAGGGGGAGGTTTATATTAGTGGGAGAAAGCATACATCATTTGAAGTTGGTGGTGTAACTCTTCTTGACTATCTTGATCTCTATAAAAAATTTACTTATAAAGCGCAGGAATCATATCGTCTTGATTACATTGCTGAGGTTGAACTCGGGCAGAAAAAACTTGATCACTCGGAGTTTGATACCTTCAAGGATTTCTATACTCAAGGTTGGCAGAAGTTTATTGAATATAACATCGTTGACGTAGAACTTGTTGACCGTTTGGAAGACAAGATGAAGTTAATCGAACTTGCTCTTACAATGGCATATGACGCCAAAGTAAATTATGGTGATGTTTTTTCTCAAGTTAGAATGTGGGATACTATTATCTACAACTATTTGAAAAAGAGGAACATTGTAATTCCACCAAAAGAGCGTTCTGCAAAAGATGAAAAATATGAAGGTGCTTATGTAAAAGAACCGATTCCTGGGATTTATGATTGGGTTGTGAGTTTTGACCTTAATTCTCTATATCCACACCTGATTATGCAATACAACATTTCTCCAGAAACTTTGGTAGATGAAAGGCATCCATCTGTAAATGTTGATAAAATCTTGAATAAAGATATCACATTTGAAATGTATAAGGACTATGCCGTATGTGCTAACGGTGCGATGTATCGTAAGGATATGCGTGGATTCCTTCCAGAACTTATGGAGAAAATCTATAATGAACGTGTAATTTTTAAAAAGAAAATGCTTGCTGCTGAGCAAGAATACGAAAAGAAAAAAACAAAAGAGTTAGAGAAAGAAATTTCTCGCTGTAATAATATTCAAATGGCAAGGAAGATTCAACTCAACTCTGCTTATGGTGCTATTGGTAATCAGTATTTTCGTTATTATAAACTAGCAAATGCTGAAGCAATTACTTTATCTGGGCAAGTTTCTATTCAGTGGATTATGAATAAGATGAATTCTTATTTAAATAAAATTCTAAAAACTGGAGATTTTGATTATGTTATTGCCTCTGATACTGACTCTTTGTATATCAATATGGGTCCTCTGGTTAAAAATGTATTCGCGGGAAGAGAGAAAACTACTGAAGGCATTGTTTCGTTCCTTGATAAGGTCTGTCAAGTGGAATTTGAAAAGTATATTGAAAGTTCTTACCAAGAATTGGCTAACTATGTGAACGCTTATGATCAAAAAATGTTCATGAAGCGTGAGTGTATTGCTGAGCGTGGTATTTGGACTGCCAAAAAGCGATATATTCTCAGCGTATGGGATAGTGAAGGTGTGCGATATGAAGATCCAAAACTTAAAATCAAGGGTATTGAAGCAATCAAATCTTCTACCCCAGCACCTTGCCGCAAAATGTTGAAAGACTCTTTTAATATTATGATGAGTGGGAGTGAAGATGCTATGATCAACTATATTGAGGAATGTAGGGAAAAATTTAGATCTCTTCCTCCAGAACAGATTGCTTTTCCCAGATCTGCATCAGATGTGCGTAAATATCATTCTTCATCTGACATTTATATTAAGGGAACGCCCATTCACGTTAGGGGAGCACTTTTGTTTAATCATTACGTGAAACAAAAAAATCTTACTAATAAGTATTCACTGATTGCAAATGGAGAAAAAATTAAATTTGTGTACTTAAAAAAACCAAATATTATTCAGGAGAATATTATTTCTTTTATTCAAGACTTTCCAAAAGAACTTGGTCTTGACAAATACATTGATTATGAACTACAATTTGAGAAAAGTTTCATAGAACCATTAAAAGCAATTCTTGATGTAATTGGATGGTCTGTGGAAAAAACTGTAAACCTTGAGTCATTTTTTGCATGATGGATTTGCCTATCAACGATAAAGAACTAGATA
>VGMB01000320.1 GCA_016866585.1 Chlamydiota bacterium | reverse complement strand
TAATACCCCAATCAAATTTTTTATAAGAAGCTAAGTTCACTTTAGTCTAACCTATTAACTACGCCTTGCTAATTTTATAGGTGTCAATATTTCCCTCATATCCTTCACATTTGATCTAATTATAAAAAACATTTAATATAATCTCCCAAACCATAGCCTAAATCTGCAAGAGTCTCCTCTTTTCTTTTTTAAAAAAATCAACAATGCTTTTGATAAGAATTCATCAAAAACACGAGCATTAGCTAAATTCTTACCGTACCGAAATCCCCTTGCATCAATCTTCGAAAATTTTTATGCATATTTCAATTTTGTAAATACATTTTGAATAATACGCTTTGATTAGATTGTTAATTTCTTATCTATGAGAAATTCTAATTCTGAAAAATGATAAAGTACAAAAAATATTCTATATTTAGAAAAAGGGTAACTCAAAAATTATTTTTTTCAATTATTGAGAGTAGTGCTTTTAATATTTGAAAAATTAAAGTAAAAATATTTAGTTTTAACAAATTTCCAAAACGAATAAAATCGAAAGATAATTCAATGGATACAAGCAATGACTTTTATTGGAATTTATACAGAAGACCGATCCATCAAATTTGCAAAGTTACGTAAAGAAAAAAAAGAAATTTTTATAGACCTTCTTCGTAGCGTTCATAAAGAAGATGAAACCTCTCACGTTGAGGCATTACAACAACTAGAAACGCCATCTAATAAAAATTTTACAACGACAAGTGGCCTTGATGCAAGCGAAGTACTCATCAGAATTTTACAAATGAAACTTTCTGATAAAAAAAAGATTATCTCCGCTTTGCCTTTTCAGCTTGAAGGTGTCATTCCTTTTCCATGGGAAGAATCCATAACTGCACCTCTTATTTCGAAAAAATCAAAGGATAACTACCACCGTATTACTACGGTTACAACGAAAAAATCTTATCTTGAAAATCATATACTCAGTTTAGAACAATGGGGCATCGATCCTGAAAACACATCCTCAGTGCCGAATGCTTTGCAAAGGTTCTCCCAGTTTTTTCATCCAGAAGAGCAAGATTTACACCTTTTCCATATAGGATCATCATCTAGCTGCGCTCTTTGTATAATTGATAGTGAAATAGAAATATCTTATCCTTTTCATTTTGGCATTAATGATCTCTTAGAAGCAGTAGAAAGTGATTACCCAGAAAAAACTAAAGAGAATATCCTTGAAATTGTAAGCAATATCGATTTTCAACAAATTGACCCTATTAAACAACCACACATAGCAGAAATTTTATTTCAACTACAAAAAGAAATAGACCGAATTCACTCGTATTTCCAAAACAAAATCCAAAACAAAAAAATTAACAAAACCCTTCTATGTGGAAGCTTTGCTCGTATACCAAAACTAAGAGAATATATTAAAGCGGCTATCCCTAATGAATTTACTATTTTAGAACACAAACCAGCTGGGTCATACGATGCCTCCACGTTAGAAGCTTACTGTGTTCCTGTAGGACTAGCCCTCGATAGTTGCTTAAATGACGAGAGGACCGTACAATTTAGACAAAAAGATTTTATTTCAAAAAAGGCTTTTAAGAAAAAAATTAAGCTCTTAAATACCTATCTTGCATACTGTGCTGCTCTTACTATGAGTGCTTTTATCTTGGGAAAGATCGAAGTTGCAAAAAATGAAAAAAAGCTAAAAGCCCTTTGCAGTCATTATTTTCCAGATCAAACTATCAGCGGTAACATCAATCAGCAAATCTCTTCGATAGAAAAAAAAATCGGTAAAGGAAAAAAAGCTTCAGCGCTGATTATACCTCTTCCCGCAGTATCAGAGGTTCTAGCATGGCTTAGCAGCCATCCCAAGCTGTCAAAATCGACCGATTCTTTAATCCCTTTTGATCTAGTTGAGATAAAACATTTTAAATACAACATCGTAAAATACCCTCAAATAAATAATCCCAATTCACAATCTGTTGCCAAAGTTGATGTAGAATTTTCCTCTCCTTCCTCAAGAGTAGCCAGAGACTTTCATGACTCTTTATTAAAAGGAGATCACATTGTCGAT
>VGMB01000319.1 GCA_016866585.1 Chlamydiota bacterium | reverse complement strand
ACCGGGTATAACCACTCCAGATCCAGGGGGAATTTGAAAGTCTGTACCTCGCGTATCTGATGGAGAAAAATAGTATAATGCAGTTTTAAATTTCTCTGTATATTCCGGATCTTTTCTGTCTTTTTCAAATAGTGTAGCTTTTGATGTAGGTTTATCTAACCAATACGTTTTCTTTTCTTGTGTAATAGGGTCGATATCTAGATAAATAATACATCTATTTTTTTGCATGCTTTTTAAAACATTTCTTATAAAAGCTTCATTGTTTCCTGGGAATGATTCACCAATATTGATAACTGCCGTATTGGTTTCGTCCTCGAAAAGGGTCTTTATATGCTCTTTTATATGATCGCTTGTGTAAACACTAACTGCAGAGTCCAATTTATGTGATGTTTTTTGCATCAGCATTAATGTTTCTCCGAGCACATCCGAAGGTCTAGCGTTGCCTTGTTGATTTTGTGTTAGATTTGAAGGTAGTGCATCTGGGTTTGTTGTTCCAGATACCCCTGCTACATTTTTGGAATAGGCGATATCATGGGCAAGCAGAGGAATCACTTCCTGATCCATACTGATTTGAGGGTTGTCTCTAAGAATATATTCTAAGAATTGTATTCGTTTTTCCCAGTTTTCCGGTTTTTTAATTTCGTCAAGACCTCCTTTCATTTGCTCAGATGAGAAGTCTTCTATTCTAAGTTCTGTAAGAAAGTCTGCGTTTTTACTGTAGATAGATTTCATCATTGTAGTGAAGAATTCTTGATTTTCAGGAAATTCTTGAAGATAAGCTAGTAAGTGATAGCCAACAAGTTCTGTTTCATCACCAAACATCGTACTTTTTTTAATGGTGCCTTGCTGCCTAGGTACTATGGTGTATTTGTCTTCTCCTATTCCATAATCGATACCCCCTTGCTTTTTTAGTATATTCGGGAGAGTATCCTGTATCCATGTTCTAGCAGCTCCAATTTGGGTCTTTGTACTTTGTGATAAGTCATTTATAGATGCATCAGCTTCTTTGCTTTTATCAAGTAAAAAAGCTTCAAGATTTTGCTGATTTACGCTTGGATTATCGACAATTATGTCCCTTGAGATCTTTAAGGATAATTCTTTTAGTGCTTCATCAAGGATTTCTTCAGAGAGGGATGCTTGTGAATTTTTTTGTATGCTCTGCTTTAATCTAAAAAGATCACTTTTCTGATCTTCTTCGCTAAAAATGTAAGAGAATATTGACTTTGATATATCCCAGCTTTCTTTCGATATACTTTTTTTACCGCCAGTTGCATAGTTGATTTCTTTGGATATTTTAAAGATTTCATCGACTTCATCAACAAATAGACGAGTTTGATGTGGTTCTGGAGAAAAAACGGTGTTGATTTTTTGGAGCATTCTGGCTTGATTTTTTAGCTCAGCAAGCTGGGCACCTAAGACGGGTAGTGAATCTTTAGAAGATTCCTTAGCTCTTTCAAACTCAATTAATTTAGATTCGATAGAATCTTGAAGTTCATGAAATTTATTTTGTAATGCGGCAAGCCTACTAGCAGTGGTTATGATATATCTTCCCGATACTTTTATTTCTAAAAGAGTTTTATATAGATGGGTAAGTTCATCAAAAGATAGATCGGGAGATCGTTGAAAATGAAATTCATAGGCATCATAAGCCATATCTTTTTTACTAAGGTCAATTAATTGTTCCGTGAAAAGAACAACAGGTAAAACACCACGTTTACTCATGAGCTTAGCTATCATAGGAGAGATTACAAAAGATTTACCAAGACCCATTCTCAGCTCTTCAAGACAATTGGGATTGTCTAGGATCTTTTTTATTACGTCAATTTGATCCTGTCTTACACCTATTCGATTTTTGTATCCAAAGACCATAGCAGCACGCGAAATTTCAGGCTCTTTCATAAAACCGTTTTCATCAAGAAAAAATGTTAGGTTATATCCTCTCTCTAGTTTTTGATAAAAATCAAAACATCCAGCAGTATAGTTTGTTTCAATTTCTAGCTTTAGTGATTGTTCACTGGAGTTATATTTGTTCTTTTCCGCTTGTAGATATTTTATAGA
>VGMB01000318.1 GCA_016866585.1 Chlamydiota bacterium | reverse complement strand
GAATTGATTTCTTTAGCTAATTCATAGTCTAGTTGATACATGTTGTAGATGAAGGCCGTATTTAAAAAGTCAAAAAGAATGTGCTCGCTCTTTTTTAGTTTTAGAAGGATTTCAATTTGCTCAACAATCCAGATTTTTTCTAAGATATAGCTTTTAAGTTTATGTTGGTTCCATTTTTTTACATCACTTATGTTGTGTAAATAATGCAATTTAAACAACGAGATAAAATTGTCTTTGTTTTGGCAGATTTCCTTAAGTAATGTGTTCTTGAAATCTTCGTTTGCGTAGGCTTCAAGAATCAAACTATATAATTTTTCACCTATCCATGGCTTTAGCATGATTTGTAATGCTTTCATGGGAAGCAAGATAACAGATCCAGTTTTCTAAAAGAGTATAATCACAATCATTAAGTTGGTTTTTTAATTTCTCTAAAGATTTAAAGAATGATTTTTTTGCGAGTTTTCATTTCCAAAAAGCACAGATATTGAAAGTTCGATGAGCTGATTTTTATCAATATTTTGATTTTGTTCGAATACAATTACTAAATCGTTACGAAGGTGAGACTTTATTGTATCTTGTATTTGTTTAGAGACTTTTGTATTAGATAGATTTATTACACAGTTTCTAGGTAAATCTAAAACTTCATTGGGAAGCTGTATGATCGGATTTGAGGAAATATTCAGAACTTCTAGCTTCTTTAGTTTTTTAATAAAAGGAGCTATGGTTGCTATATTGTTGCAGCTGAGATCTAAGTGTTTTATTTCGGTTAGCTTTTCGATTTCTTTAGGTACTGCAGTAAATTTATGCCCTATTAAACATAAAGTGTTGAGTTTGCAAAGATGGTAAAATGAATTTGGTAGTTCTAATAACCCTCTTTTTTGATCTTCCTTTTTTTTCCAGATAAATGACTGCATTTTAAGTCTGATGATGTCGAAGTGAAATATGTCGGGTAATGAGTCTACAGTAATGTCATTGAAATTTAGTTCATGTAAAGTATTGGAGGATATGAAATCAACTACAGTGCTCTTGACTTTCTTTTTTTCCTCATCATTTTCTGCCCATTTTGATAGTTCATCAATAAGGTTTTTTGACTCTGCATTTAGTAAGCTCTCTAAGGATTTATAAAAGAGCGAAAACTTATTAATGCAATAAAGTTGTTTTTTGACCCATTTTCTATCAGCATCTGCTTTGCATTTACTAATTTTAATATATTCGTTTTCGACTTTTTCTTTCAGTGCATCGGAAAAAAAATCATAGCAATTCAGAAAGAAGCGCTGGATGGCTCTTTGCCAGTTTTTGCTCAGGAGTTCTTCCGAAGTAGAAAACGTAGAAACCATTTTTTGTATAGCAGAAGGAAGTTTTGCAATAACCGTATGTGTTGTTGCCTCATCTTTGTTTTCTAGATCAAAAAAAGCTGATGCTAGCACATTTCTAGTATTTTCATTGAAAAATTCTGAAATCATAATCCTCTGATAATTAAAGTCTTGGGGATGGATTTGCTTTGAGTGTTTTTCTCTTAAATTCGTTTCGAGATTTGTAGATAAACTCTCTGCTTTCTATCTATTATTTTACTATATCGGTATAAATATTGAATTAAGTAAATATTTGGGATTGTTAAGACAGGATTGCTTGAGGTTTCTTTTTTAGCGGATGTAAGTGTCTTTTCTTAAGTGACTTGCGGTATTTAGTCAAGCGTTCTGTCGGTGCGTTCCTAGTAGCTGCTGCCAGTATCCGTGTTTGTATGTCCAACAGCGCATAAGAAAATTTTTTGTTGTGTGTTTTACTACAAGTGTAGTAGGTTTGTCTTTTTATAGGATTTTATATGGTAAAAAGAATCTTTGGTGAGTTAGAGCTTGCTATCTTAAATATCTTTCAAAATAACGACTCTATGCGTACGGTCCGTGAAGTTCAGCAAACTTTGGGAAGGGAAGATAAATATACTACAGTCATGACCGTCATGAACCGATTGGTTGCTAAGGGAGAGCTACAAAGAGAAAAAGTAGGTCACTCTTATTGTTATGTTCTTCAGAAAAATAAAGTGCGTCATAGTCTTTTTGAAAA
>VGMB01000317.1 GCA_016866585.1 Chlamydiota bacterium | reverse complement strand
GTAATAAAGAAATAATCTATATTTTTTGTTTTTTATTTAGCTTTTATTTATTACATTTATTACAATAATATATATTAGTTTAGTTTTAATATTAAAAAAGCATTAAGCGAGATTGCAATGAGTTTTAACATTTCAGGAATAACAGCAGCACATCAACCTAGCCCTGGTAGCGGAGCTCACGAAGCTGCTGAGATCCCTCCATTTTGCCTAAATGATACACAGATTAAGAGTATACTTGGTTCCAATCCAGAGATTGCAAATAATCCGGTTACAGGGATAGCAAATTTTGGTGGTAACGATTGCTGGGCGAATGCGCTAATTCAATCTATAGCCTCAAACCCTCAAATGCAGGGGGAGCTAAGGAAAATGGAAGCTCTTTTTTCAATGTCTAACGAGCCCCATAAAGTTCATGCTACGAACCAACTTTGCCAAGCTGTACAAATTTTAATTGATGAAAGGCGCGAAGGGGTTCTGCTATCACGGATTAATTCCTATCAAATACGCCTTATTCTGGCACGCATTATAGGTGAAGCGCATGTAAACCCAGATGTTGAAACTCAATGTGATGCATCAGAAGTGTACAATAAACTGATAGAAATAATCGAAAGTCTTTATGTCGAAAACTTAGCTAAATGCTCGGTTTCAGATAGGGGTCGGTTTATTCAGGGTTTTAAACCAATATTTCAAACTGTAACTACAACTGTAAGAAATGTTCAAATTTTGGAGCACCTGGACGGTAAAGAGATAAGAGGAGAGTTTTTTTTGTCTGATCAATTGTGGGAGTTTTCAGAGAGAAATCCTCAGCACTCAGATTCTCTAAGTGTATGTTATAATAGCCAAATGACAAAGACTGAACTAACTGACACAAGACTTGGATTAAATGCAGTTGAGATAAAACCTTTACTTACCGCCCTTGTTCATAAAACAGACGAGATTAAAAAATCCGGCCTACCCCTTGAGGAAAAGCGAAGGCTTGTTGAGGAAAGGGAATGCGCTGTTTTTGAGCAGTTGATGCAAAGCTGTTTTTTTCAACCAGAGATGGATTCAGGGGAAACTTGGCATTGTTTAGACCCTGCAAATAGGAAATTAGCAAAAGCTAAGGTCTTAAATACAATTAAATATGCAGATAGAGCTCATGAAAATATTTTTCTTTGTGTAACAAAAAGGGAGTTTAATCCGGAGACTTTTCAATTTGCTAAAATGACTTATAGAAAGGAGTGTATTGGTGATTATGGATCTTTTCAAGCGCTAAAAGAGTTGCCAGTTCCTATGCTTGAAAAATTCTCCATTCCCAAGGAGTTTCTTGGAGAAGAGTGTAGCTATGAACTAACTAGCTTTATTATTCACTCTGGCGGTGAATATGGTTCAGGAGGTCACTATACAACTTTTCAAAAGCTTGGTGGCATATGGTATAATTGTAATGATAGTGTTGTTAAGCAAGCTTCGGAATGGCAGCTAAAAGAAGCTATTCAGTTAGGGTATCAGTTTTCGTATTCCAAAGCGCCTCATGTAGATCCAAATGCGCTTAAGGTTAGAGCTCCCATAAGTGCGGACGAAGTTCTTCAACGTAGACAAGCTCTACAAGCAGACTTAAGCACTCCTTTTGATTTTAGATCTGCACAGTCTCAATCGCAAAGACAATTTAAAGATAGCGCCAACAGTTTCTCGTTTGACGAGTCAGAGATTCAAATATTAAGGGATCTAAAAAATCTAGCTTCTACATCCAGCCGTTCTGATGATTTTCAGGAACACTTCGTTGCTCTTCCAGATAGCATCCGTTCTTTCATTTTAGATGAAATACGCCGAAAAGTTTCCTCTTCTGCTAGTAGTGTCAAAAAAATGCAATCTAAAAATCATTCAGAAGAAGGTCGTAAGCTTCTGGATAAAGATCTTAAGTTGCTTTCTGTAGTTTTTCATAAAAATGGTGGCAGTTTTGGAGACCTTGACTTTTCAGCACATCAAGGACTTGTTGGTATCTATGATATGCTTGTAGCTAATTTATATGTCGAACCACTAAATTTAGCAGAAGTTCATAAATTATTTTATTCTCCCGATTTTAAG
>VGMB01000316.1 GCA_016866585.1 Chlamydiota bacterium | reverse complement strand
CAAACAATGCTTCATTTGCTTCTTCGACATTTTCTGGAGTCGTTTTAACTGGAGAATCATAAAGTGCTGATCTGTTAATTTTTAATAGACCCATTTATAAAAAAGTATCGTGTGAGAAAATTTGCCGGGATTTTTTCCCCCGAAAAATGGAATTTAAAGTGGATTTGCGTATGAGAGAGTCTCTTCATCCACTGTAGCACGTACAAAGTCTAGCACATTCATAAATTCTTCTACCGTATCACAGGTCACTTCTTTAGTGTCTCCTTCATTAGAATACAGATACACTGTACGCTTGATTGGATCCACAACGCAACTTGTCAGGTACTCGTCTTGCATTCGGTCGTCCGTTGATTACCCAAGTATCATAGCACGGTCAGGGGCGGGTGTCAAGTGTTAATATTATACTCTTTGTTGTCCCCTGGGTAGTCATACGTAGATTGTCCTTCATATTCAACAATCAATTTTTCGCCATCAAGTCTTTCACCATGAACCAAATAATAACAATCAATTGCAGAAGCATTTCCAGACTTAATAACAATTCTTGTTCCCCACTCTACTTTTTCAACAATCAAATCTTGTGATGAACCAATTTGAGTAAGAGTTACTGTGATTGTTTCTGGGTCTACAAAACCAATCCAATATTTTGGTAGATCAATTATAGTATTATCCTTTAATCTACCTCTAAAATAAACTGCATTTTCTGGTCCTTCCAAACAGGTATGGCGAAGTCTCCATCCAGGTTTGTTTGGGTGTGTTATATCAAAATTCTTTTTATTGGATAATCTATGACCAGATCCAACTATATCCCCACCAATGTCAATTTCACCAGACCCAATAATATTCTGATTTACTTGAAGTGAATCAATTTGTGCGGTTTGATGATAGTATGGGCGACATGCATCTGGTGGGTATGTTGCTTCATCCGCATTATTCTTAAAAATATATGAATAAAGAGTCGATGGAATTCCCCATGCTTGTCTATCAGTACAGTCTGGTTCTCCCGCTGACGGGATAAATTCTCCAGGAAAACTTGCATCTGCTGGTTGTCCAGGTGCTGGCATATATTTAACCTCCTATTTAAAAACTCAACCAAAGATCTGGATGCGGTAATGATTGGTGATATAAGTTATATTCTGGTTTAAGACACAACTTAATATCTCCAGCAATTACATACCTATCCCCATTATTTTCCCTTTTTAAAGTAGAATGTTGAAGTCTACTTGGAAAAAGAACAACAGTTCCCTCCTTTGGTGTAATTGTGTAAACATTACAGTTATATCTATTATACTTTTTAATCATGTTAAAATTTTTACCAGTCTCAAAAAGAGCACCAGCAACTTCATTCATGTTATCTAGTGTATGAACACAAAATTTGTCTGATGTTTCATCAGAAGAAATATAATAGCAGAATGAAATGTCAGCACCGTTATGTGAGTGCATATTCAACTGAGGAATATTTTTATTATGATAACCAATCCATGCTTTAGTGAAATTGATGTTCAATTTCTCATGGTCAACTTCAAACAAATCCAAATATTTAATCACACTTTCCTTGATGGAATTAAAGATTGAAAAATATTTTTCATTTAGATGTAGAGAACACTTACCAGAATTTTCTGGAGTTTCATGCACCCATTCACCATTATGATTTGTTTTATACCATAAATTTTTCAATTCATCAAAGTTATTCTTTTTGAATTCTTCATGAATTTTAATTTCATCTTGCACTACTACGGTCGGAAAAACCTCATGTACCTTCATTACAAACCATTGATGTTATATTCTCTATTATCTCCTGGATAGTCCTCAGGTGTCAAGCCTTCATATTCTGGGATTAACCTATCCCCATCCGCTCTTGTTCCGTAAACATGAAAAAAGCAATCAATTGGCATGTTACCTTGAGATTGGAGATGAATTTTTTCTTCATCAATTCTTTTAACAATGACATTTTGGTGAGATCCAACTGGTGTTAGATTTACAGTGATTGTGGTCCAATCAACAAGTTTTTTCCAGTATGATGGTAGAAAAATTTCTTTTTTATTTGTGACTCTTCCTCTATAATA
>VGMB01000315.1 GCA_016866585.1 Chlamydiota bacterium | reverse complement strand
TAGTCTAGCGATTTTCTGACATTTTCCCCAACAAAAAGACTTGTAGTGCGAAAGCTTTTATAGAAGTCTTTTTTTCCATGAGGAATGTTACCTTCTAAGTGGATATGGATGAGTTCGCAGTCGTGGAATGATTCTTTTTTTTCATACAAAGCATCTAGCAACCGCAACGGGGTGGCTGCACCTCCTTGCACAAATATCCTTGTTCCGGGACGTATGGAAGAGATGGCCTGTTCTGCTGAAGAGACGATTTGCATGAATAAATCCTTGTTCTATCCTGCTTATATTTAAAAAACTTTTTTTTGCCTATGTAAACAACTTTAAGATTGTTCTATTTAGAGTTTAATTTCGAAAGTGTGTTTTGCTTTTTAAAGTAGATAGTAAATTGCCGTCACAAGTTTTTAGTCTACATATTCGAAAGCGGAGTTAGATTTTTTGACACTTTGTTTTGTTATTACAGAGCTTTTGTAAGCATTGAAACTCACGTTTTAAAAATCATGTTGTAGTCCTTTTATATGCAAGTAAGAGACAATACAAAATTTAGCAGTATACATTTTGAAGGGCGCTTGTTTTTCTTTTAGGATAGACTTTTATGTGAATCAGTTGAGCAATCCATAGATACCAAGAAATAGACTGAAGCATGAGATTAGGATGCCCAATCCTTTTGAAATATAGCGAGATTTTGTATCTGCGATACGAATAAGTTTAGCAACGATTATACCATTGATACCATCTGAGATCATCATTCCAAACATAAACGCTATACCCAATATAAAACAAAGGGCCTGTTTTGCTATTAATCCAGCGGATAAAGAAAATAGGGCAGCTTGAGAGAATGTATCAAAAGACAAAGCAAATAATCCTCCGATCAGGATGATCATCCAAGGTGAATTTTGCTTAGAAAAGATTTTTTGTGATAGGAAGCTTTTGATTCCTTTAGGAACATCACTAGAATGCTTTCTCGTCAGCACACCTATTAGGTTAATTATTCCAAATACAATAAGGAAAAAAATGGATATTCCTTTACCTAAAATTTCAAGCCATGCTGGAGTATACGACTGAACGAATCCGGAGCCAAGAAGAAGGCAAAATAATATAACAATTATACCGTGTCCCAGTGAAAATAAAAAGCCAGTAAGCCTTGAGACCGTAGGACGTTCTTTCATAGAGCGAGCTATAGCGTCAATAGTAGCTAGGTGGTCTAGATCAAATCCGTGCCTAATACCTAAACTAACAGCCAAAAGAACCATTAAACCTATGGACATTTCATTTGAGTTCATTGTTCTTTCTCGATGTTAACATATGCGCGGAAGCTGTTCTGTGTACAGCTTATATAAAGGTCTTTCTATCCCATATGAGTTGCATAGGACTGCAGATGGAGATTTTCTTACATCGACGTGACCTATGACACATGCATTTTTGCTTGTCTCAAACGAATGTAATATATCCAAGACCTGCTGTTTATATTTCGGTGGGGTAAAGAGTACAAAACGACCTTCACACGCGACAAATAGGGGATCAATTCCAAGGATCTCACAGGCAGATTCTACCTCTTTGGCTATAGGGATGAGCTCTTCATCTATAATGAAGTGCTTAGAAGAAAGTTCTGATAGCTCAACAAGCGATGTTGCAAGTCCTCCGCGTGTAATATCCCTCATGCAGTGTAGCTCAACATGATTTTCTAAGAGGTTTTCAATCATGGGAAAGATTGGAGCGCAGTCACTATATAGTGGATTTGCAAACTGCAGGTCGTTTCTTTTTGCCATGATGGCCATTCCATGCCGGCCCACATCACCGCTTATTATGATTAGATCTCCATCTGCAATACGGTAGGGCTCAGGAAGAACATCTACCATATGGACACCTATGCCTGTTGTATTGATAAAGATGTTTTTACCTGTCGATCTTTCTATAATTTTTGTATCACCTGCTATGATTTGGATCCCTTGAGAGAGGGCGGCTTGATGCATAGAGGCTACAATTTTTTTAAGATCAGACTGCAAGAAACCTTCTTCAATGATAAATGCAGATGACATGTATATGGGTCGAGCTCCGCATACTGCTAAGTCGTTGGCACTG
>VGMB01000314.1 GCA_016866585.1 Chlamydiota bacterium | reverse complement strand
TTAGATCTCTATGGATTTTTATGCTTTGTATCTTTTACTTTTATAGTCTGATTCTGATGTGTTTTATGGGTTAATTTAAAAGCCGATTTTAAAAATTGTAAATGAATGAGGTGATTTATCTATGATAAGAAAAATAGGGATATTCCTTTTCTTTTTTATATTTTTTATAAGCACTAAAGTTTTTCCTAATACAGATCAAGATGTTACTAAAATATACATCGCAGGAATACCTAAATGTGGAACACACTTATTGCAAAAGGTTGTTTTTATCTTAAATAACAACAGTTTTGAAAACATAGAGCAATATCCTCATCCTGATAATTTTGAAAGAGACTATACTTATTTTAGAGACCATACGGAAGCTAAGTTTGTTCTTATTATAAGGGATCCAAGAGATGCTCTTGTATCTGCATACGATTATGTATGGGATAATCCAATTAATGACCAAAATGAAAATAAATATAATTATTGGCATAAACCCTTAAGGAACAATCCAGATTATCCGTATATGACAAAGCAGCAAAGATTAAGTGAAATGATCAAGATGGGCAAAAAGAATTTGCTTATTGGGTCTACAAAAATTCACACTGGATATAGAGTGGCTGCTAAAACCCAGTATTTAAAAAATGTGCTGATTGTTCGCTTTGAAGACCTTATTGGGACTTTTGCAGGCGGGGATGATGCTGTACGTCATGAAACAATTAAAGAAATAGCGAAATTTTTATCGCTGCCTGAATCTAATGTTGATTTGGCATGCCATAAAAGCTGGGGCGGAGAAGACCAGCATGGGTATAAAACTTTTTCTAAGGGAGTAGCTGGGCGTTGGAAAGAGAACTTCGATAAGCAAAATATAAAAGATATCAAAACTCATGGGTGGTGGAATTTATTTATAACGAGTTTTGGTTACGAATCAGATGCCGGGTGGTAATATATCTAAATTTTTCTTCTTGAAGAGGGAGCTATAGATAAAGACTCCCGATATTTTGTTACGGTTCTTCTAGAGCACTCTACTCCTTGTTCCTTTAACTTATGCATAAGCTCGATATCTGATAGGGGATTATTCTTATTTTCTTTTTGTAAAATTTGAATTAGTAGCTGTTTTGCAGAGTAGCTTGAGTGTGTATTGGATGTTTTATTAGTTGATGAAGAAAAAAAGCTTTTCAAAGAAAAACACCCTTGGGAGCAGTAGATGTATTTTTGGTTTACAGCTCTTGCTATTGTAGACTCTGTCATTTCTAGTTCTTTAGCTATTTCTGATATTGTCATGGGGAGGAGTTCTTTGCGCTCCAAAGTAAAAAAAATACTCTGTTTTTTAATAATATACTTAACGATGTCTGTTAGAGTTTTATTTCTCTTTTTAATAGCATTAATAATCCAAGAGGCCGAATTTAAGTTTTTATCCACATATTTTTTTTCTTCATTCGTTAGGCTTGTATAGTTCTCTGTGTAATGTTTTTGCACGTGGAATTTAGGAATCATCGAATCATTGATTAATATATCGAAAGTCCCATTTTTTCTCTGGAGGATGATATCTGGAATAATCGGCTGATTTTGGCATTTACCAAATCGTAATCCAGGAAATGGATCTAAGTGGGATAAATCTTTTTTGATTTGTCTTTTAATTTCCTCGCTGCAAATGCCGAGTTTTTTTTCTATTTCTTTGAATTTCTGCAGTAATAGCAAATCATAGTATTCATTTAGTATCGTGTAGCAAAGAGTATGTTCCTTTTTTTGAGAGATAAGCTGTATTTTTAGGCATTCTTTTACATCTTTTGCGCAAATCCCTAAAGGATCCAAATGCTGGATTTGCTTGATTACATCTTCTATTATTTCAGGCGTATAATTACTTAGTAGATCTATAGGGATAGAGGTTAAGAATCCTTTCTCATCAAGGTTCCCAATTATCTCTTTTGCTATTTTTATTTGTGTGGGATCAAAAACAAATGCTGCTTGATCCATGAGATGTTCGTATAGACTTTTTTCATCAGGGATTGTTGAAATATAATCTTTTGGTTCATGTTTTGAGCAGGTGTAGTAATGATCCTTATTTCCTTGATCTGATACTTCGTGGTTTCTTT
>VGMB01000313.1 GCA_016866585.1 Chlamydiota bacterium | reverse complement strand
AAAATCGTAGTCATAGGTGTTGGGGGCTCTCCTCATCCTGCAGATGACGTGATTTATGCCGGCAACTCAGGGATCGTTCTTCGATTCATTGGGGCGCTGTGCGCCTTAAACGATACCTTCAGCGTGATAACAGGCGACGAGTCTATTCGTCACAACAGACCGATACAACCTTTGATCGAAGGTATACGGGGGCTTAATGGCCAAGCATTCTCAATGAACGAAAATGAGAAAGCACCCCTTATTATAAAAGGAAAGATTTCACCTCGACATACTAGCTTATGTGGAAAAGATTCTCAACCTGTATCCGCTCTTCTTATAGCAGCAAGTTTTCTCAAAGGAGTAAGCCAAATTACGGTAAAAGATCCAGGAGAAAAGCCTTGGATAGACCTCACGCTCTACTGGATGGACAAGCTAAAGATACGATATGAGGCGCGTGATTACACACACTATACGCTGTATGGACATGCTAGTTACGATGGATTTCATGTAAAGGTCCCTGGTGATTTTAGCTCGGCTGCATTTCCGATGGTAGCAGCCGCTATAAGCGGCTCTGAACTCTTCATAGAGAACTTAGATTCCTCTGACGTTCAGGGTGACAAAAAAATCATATCTATATTACAGCATTTAGGGGTTGATTTGAGGTGGGAAACACCTACCCTACTAAAAATAAATAAGGGTTCTAAAATTTTTGGAGGTAGAATCGACATTAACGACTGTATAGACGCCCTGCCTGTTCTGGCAACACTGGGCTGCTTTGCTAAAGATAAGATCACAATACATAACGCACACATTGCAAGAAAAAAAGAGTCTGACAGGATCTCTGCTATAACAACCGAGTTAAAAAAGATGGGAGCAATCATCGAAGAATTCGAAGATGGCCTTACTATCACCCCCTCGAAGCTCCAAGGGACTTCTGTCTATTCCCACAAAGACCATAGAATCGCTATGTCACTTGCTATAGCAGGCCTTGCTGCTGAAGGAAACACTTGTGTTCAAGATGTGGAATGTATAAATAAAACATATAAAGACTTCTCAAAACATTTTGAAACTATTGGATGCAGGATCTCAGAAATATGAATCTACTACTTTATGGATATAAAAAATCAGGTAAAAGCTACTACGGTTTGAAGGTGGCAGATAAAATGCACATGAACTTTATCGATACCGATCTACTGGTTCAAGATCTCTATACAAAAAAACATCATAAAACACTAACATGCAAAGAAATTGTCTTGCATCATGGCCGGCAAGCCTTTAAGGATCTAGAAAAAGAGGTTATTTTTAGTTTAGATGATATAGAGAACACAGTCATTGCTCTTGGTGGGGCTACTATCCTTGACGAAAAAAATGTTCTACATCTAAAAAAAATCGGAAGTCTTGTTTATCTTAAAACAGATAAAAAAACCCTTATGGAAAGGATCCTTCGAGGAGAACTCCCCTCGTACATCGATCCAGAAAACCCTATAAAGTCATTTGAAAAAATGTATGAAGAACGTCTTTCCATATACGAACATCTTGGATCTTTAATAATAGATACAAGCCATAAAACAGAGGAGCAAGTTACAAAACTACTTTGCGAACACGTGCACACACTAAGAGGTTTTAATGGCTAGCAACTCGCTGGGACAGGTCTTCAGGATAACAACATGGGGTGAATCTCATGGCAAGGCTCTTGGCGTTGTCATCGATGGATGTCCTTCAGGACTTGAACTTGACGAGACCTACATCAATAACGAGCTTGAGAAAAGACGAGGCGGAGCCTCTATATATACAACACCCCGTAAAGAAGAGGACAAAATAGAGATATTGTCTGGTGTATTCGAAGGAAAAACAACAGGCGCTCCGATATCTTTGATTTGTTATAACAAAAACTATGATAGCGGTAGCTACGAACCTATTAAACACATCTACCGCCCAGGTCATGCCAGCTTCACATACCTTCACAAATACGGGCTACACGACTATAGAGGAGGAGGAAGAGCATCGGCAAGAGAGACCCTATGTAGGGTGGCAGCCGGTGCTATAGCCAAAAAAATTCTCTCCCAAAAAAACATATTTCCCCTTACCTTTATTTCTAGTAT
>VGMB01000312.1 GCA_016866585.1 Chlamydiota bacterium | reverse complement strand
CGTTGGTGCTTGCAATACCACTAGTTCAGCTTGATTCAATTATACAAATGAGTTTGCCGTTTGTTCAACAGTTGTCTTGTGGATCTGTGATTGCGGATATCTTAAGTAGAATTCAGTACATTCCCGCTAGAGAAAGGGACGATGTAGTTTCAGTTTGTCTCGATATGCTAAGATCCGGAAATATTTGTGGTAAACAAGTTCCTAAAATTTTAGCAGTTATATTAGGGATATCATATAAACGTCGATCTGAGTTTTTAAACTATTTTGACTTTTTCTGCTCTAGGAGTGATGACGGAAGAGATGTGATGGAGATTGTAGAATGTCTACAAAGTTGTTTTTTATCTAAAAAAGAAAGAAATATCACCTTGTTATTGTCTATGACTTATGAGGCAGATCCTATCTCTTGGCAGCTGCGAATCATGGAGATGTCATTATTTTTTGATGTAGATAGTTTCAAACAGATAGTAGAGGTAATAAACACAATTTCTGAATCTCCTTTGAGCTCTTTGAAGCGTGAGTCTCTCATCGTCGCTTTAGCGAGAATACCAAAATGTGGTAAGCCAACTTTTTTTAAAATGATCAAGCAGATTATGGGCCTGCAGCTTGAATTAGAAAAAAAATTGATCTTGATTGAGCTAATGTCGTTTTTTCCTCCGTCTGTATTTGATCATGTAGTAGCTTATATAGAGAGTGTCGATGTAAACGAGGTTAGGGTTCTTCATATCTTCAAAATACTGCATAAGCTCTTGATCGCACACCCGGATCTCAAAGTCACTTTGCATGCTAATTTAATCGATAAATTAACAAAGATTACGAATCAAAGAAGGGCTTATCATTTTGCAAAAGAAATACAGACCTCAAATCGGTATTTGCAATTAGAACATGCACACCCGTTATTTTCTATTTGCCAAATGATCATCCATCTGCAGGAAGCTAATATCCGAGACACGAATCCTTATCGAATATATGCAAATCATATCAAAAATTTTGCGCTGCCTATTAGTGTTGGCTCTAAGCAATATCGATATGGCGATCTTTATTTGTCCTTAAATTTCTCAGAGATAAAAAAACATGGATCGCAAAAACTAAGACAAAATGATGTAGATGTAGTATGTAAAAAAAGTGTCATAAGTTCTTCTACTATATTAGAATTAGTAGAGAATATGAAACTAAGGGTGGCCTCACTGTCCGAATATGATCAAATGGTGGTTTTTTCTTACATCAATGGTTTTCATGAATTCGATGGAATTGAAAGAACATTAAGAAGTTCTTTTGATGCGTTATGTCAAAATATACAGAGTGAATTTTTATTGAGCCTGATTGATATGGAACCTGAAGATGGTATTGTAAATACCATAAGTGCATATTTTAAAAGCATTATAGCAAGTATCCAATCCAAGCCATCGACCATTCCACGCGGTTCCCCTCTAACACAAAGGGAAGAGGCTCTTTTGAAAGCTTCCTGTTCTATACGAAATTGCAAAGCGGGTAAGACAGAATCGATCGTAGATTACTATAATCTTCTTCCTAATGAATTCAAGTATACGATAGTTAATAATGAATCTGATTTATCGAAAATGAGAATGAGATCGTTTATTAATGATGTTATACAAAAGAAAATGCTTTCTATGTTTATGAGAGATGCTCCTTTTTTAAGAGAACTGACTCGTTCCCAAGGACCCGTACCTCAGCTTGCTCATGTATCTATATATGCCAAAAATATGCTTGCTCCTCACATTGGGATGTTTCACGAGATAGAATTCGATCTTCATACTCAGGTCCTAGGCGGTGGTCTTCTTAGCAGAACCCCAAGATCTGCGATGGAGGTGTTTTTTCGTCATTTTAGGTTAGATGATTTAATCTCTGATCTTCAAAAAGAGTTTGAGCAAAAGAAAAATGGATTGAATCTTTTTACTGCAGCCGTTGACATTTTACCTAGATCTTATCCGAAAGATAAAATGTGGAAGGAGGATAAAATTTCTAGTTATGATTATATTTTGCAAAAAGAAGGAATGCTCCATCTTCTTACTGAGTTGGGATATGTTGATGTAATAGGTAGATAGCATTTTGCTTTTTTAAGACATTAAGTATCTATT
>VGMB01000311.1 GCA_016866585.1 Chlamydiota bacterium | reverse complement strand
ATGCAATTCGCTCATTACTTTTATCATGCAAATCAACCTACAAAGGAGTCCGAGAGAAAAAAGCACGTAAATCTTATTACACCATTAAGGACAGGAAATACCCCCAAAAGCAAGACACTGATTAATCAGCATCATAAAATATTTCTTAAGTCATTAATTATCAACAAACTGAGCACTCTCACCCCACTGTATGAGCGTAACATCCAGGCCTCTAGGAGCTTATAGCGCTCTAATTTCAAACTAAAAATTTATCAAAAACTAATTGCGCAACAACGCTAAAAACATTTAAATAAATTATAAATATTTATATAATATTAATAAATAATTAACAAAACAACAACATCCCCATAAAAACAAATTATGGGTACCCATGACCACCATTAACCACATAGCAGCTTTAATCAACACATATACTCTTATCAGAGACAATCGTATAGACGTCAAAAAAAGCTTAAAAACCCTACCAAAAACTTTAGAAGATGAAATTCAAAACATAATAGCATCTCACGCAACCATACTAGCTACGGATGGCATGCAAACGCTAGCGGTTAAAGAGATAAAAAAATTACCAGAAGAATCCCAAGCTGAGATTCTCGCAGCATTCCAAAAAGCTCGAGGAATGAAAACTGACACAACAGCTCTGCGAATTCGCCAGGATATGGAAGAAGCTGGAAACAGCTCATTCCTCTTTGACGCTCTATCAGAAGTATACGGAAATGACCCCAACCAACTGACCAGTTGGCAAGATATTGATATGGCGGTGTATGTGGCGGTAAGTAACGGTCATATAGATGTAGCTCAGCTTTTACTCACTGAAGACAATCAAACATCAGATGACATAAAAATCAAATGCATAATCAAATCGATAGAAAACAACAACCTTGAAATGACAAGGTTACTTCTTTCAAAAACACCTGCGATTTCAAATTTTTACAGAAGCCAAGCCTTAATAAACGCTGTAATAAACAACAATTTAAGTGTTGTTGAATTACTGCTACCACAAAATGAAAAAGCAGTAAAAATGAACACTAGCTATTTTCTTGAAGTTGCCATACAAAACAACAACATAGACATGGTCCAATACTTATTCACCCAAAGTCAGGATTCAGAAAAAAGTAAAATTCCTTACTACCTTAACCTTGCAAATGTTCGTAATAATCAGGAGATCACATCATTTTTCAAAAAACACAAAACAAACGTATTTTCAGGTTTTTTAGAGAAATTCTTGCATTAAAGTAAATCCACCCTGAAATCAAAGGGGTTTTGTGTCATGCAGCGCTTTCCTCCCAATTTTTTATAAGACTTTTTCATTTGACAGCTCAACAAACAGGTTATTCGTAAGTAAACAAAAGCTCTTGATCTTTTTTAGGTCCAAAAACATTCCAGCAAACAACAATCTTATGCTCTACAAGAGTTAGAGAAGCACTGTAACAGTCTAAATTGCACATATGAGGAGATTTAGCAAGTAACACAGAATCTGAAAAACCGCAAAAATCTACTAGATGAACAGCTGATAGCGATTGAGGATTATATTTACTAAGGGAGATGCTGCCTTCATTTCGTTTCCAAATTACAACACTTGAAAACGTACAACCACTATGAACCCAAAAACCCCGTTCTTCAAAAACCAGCTCTGTATCGCTTTTGGTTATAGCAGAAACATTTGCTACGCCACTCCAAGATTGATTTTTAACATCTATTATCCTTAACGATTGCACTTGAATTAACTTACAAAACAATGAATCTAAAAGTTCTTTCATGAAAAACCCATTCTACGAACTACGCTTAAGCGCGAAATAGTAGTGAAGATTTAATGAAAATACAAACACTTTCTAATGACGAATTCCTATTTTAATCAATCAAAATAACATCCACATAACGATGGCGAATTGCAAAAAACTTGAACCAAAGGATCAACATTTAGTACGACTTATCCGCCAGCAAATCGAATAGTGTTTTTATTTTGCAGCGGGTTTGTTTTTTTTTGAGCTTCTTCAGAGTATAAAAAATCTTGTATCCTCTTATTCCCGTGTATGCCAGCTTGTATTCTAAGTATACATAATAAGTTGTCATCGATTCTCTGATCTTCATGCATATTGGC
>VGMB01000310.1 GCA_016866585.1 Chlamydiota bacterium | reverse complement strand
TAACTGGGATCATATGTGGCATAAGAAGAAGATGGGTCTAAGTCCCAACCTGTAACCCTAGCATCAAAGCGTCCAGCTACTAGACCTTCAGATTGAAGAACTTCTTTAGTATATACCCGAGTAACAATCCTCATATCATTTAAAGATATACACTCCTCAGAAAGTCCTGTATAGCTGGCCATCTTTTTAATGATATTTTTTCTCTCTTCTGAAGTTAGCTGATCCCCTTTCATAAGGGCCTGGTTATACTCCGTCAAAGCAAACGACTCAACTTCTTTTAAGAAATCAGAAAAGCTTTTAGAGGTGTTTACTTTTTTGAAATAATAAGAGCTTGCTGCAAAGCTTGGCAGAGACAGAACACAGGCGAGATCATTGCCTATATATTTCATACGAGACTGTATTGTCTGCCAGTTTAAAACCGAAGAAATTAAAACCACGCCATCTAGGAACATGAGGTGCTCGTCTTGTAAGTTATAAGCTAATGCACTAACTCTTGTCGTGCCATAGCTTTCCCCCATAAGAATTTTTGGAGACATCCAACGATCGTTTTTTGTGGTATACAATCTAATAAATTCACAGAGGTAATTGGCATCATTTTCCAGACCAAAAAACTGTTTAGCATCTTCACCCTCAACTGGTTTGCTGTATCCTGTGGCGACAGGATCTACAAAAACAAGATCTGTTGAATCAAGAAGAGTATACGTATTGTCTACAAGTTGAAATGGAAATGACGGGATCCCCGCATCATCACATAACACTCTTTTAGGTCCAAACGCTCCAAGATGTAACCAAACTGAAGAGGAACCTGGCCCCCCATTAAAACAAAAGGTTACAGGTCTTTGCGTCTTATCGGCAACATCATCTTTAGTGTATGCCACATAAAAGACTTTTGCTTTAGGTTTCTGGCAGTTGTCTTTTATAGTTAAAGTACCAGCTTTTGCGGTATACGAAAGCGTTGATCCTTGTAAATTTAGCTTATGCCTGGTCTCTACAAAGTCATCGACTTTATCGTCTTTGTTCTGAAGACAAGATGTAGATTGAGAAGAGGGATTAGTAGAAGGCTCATCAGAAAAGCCCCAAGTCATACACTGACAAAGCAATAAAGGATAAATCCAATTCTTCATAGCTAAATTCCCTGCTAATATGTTGTATTAAACGACAAACTAACAAAAAAAACAGTAAGCTAAAAGAATATTTTAACAGGAACCTAAAGAAACGAGCTTTGGCTGATTTTTCTTAAGAGCGAGCTGACCACAAGCCGCAGCGATATCCTTACCTTTGGTATAGCGCCAAGTGACAACAACCCCTTTATTCTCTAGAGTGGCCTTAAACTCTTCAATAGACTCTTTTTCAGGTCGTTTTAGGTTTAAGCCATCTACCGGATTGTACGGAATAAGGTTTACTGTGCAAGGATGATCTTTAACAAGTGCTGCAAGCTCTATGGCGTGCTCTACGCTGTCGTTTATCCCCTTGAGGAGGGTGTATTCATAAGTTATATCTCTAGAGGTCGTCTTAGCATAATAGATCATACTGGATAGTACATCTTCAATATCGTATTTACGAGCAAAAGGGATGATTTTTTTTCTTATGTGTTGATTAGGAGCATGTAAAGATAAAACCAAATTAACCTTCATATCTTCTTGAGCCAGCTGCTTAATTCCCTCAACAATACCTACCGTGGAAACTGTAATCCTACGCTCAGACATATGAAGTCTTAAGGGATCACATAGCAACTTTATAGCATGAACGACATTATCGTAATTTGCCAACGGCTCACCCATTCCCATGAACACAACGTTAGACACCCTCTGTCCTTGTTTGCTCAGGATCTGATGTATTCTATACACCTGCTCGAAGATTTCGGCAGCAGAGAGAGAGCGTATGAGCCCTTCCTTGCCAGAGGCGCAGAAGGCGCATCTTGCAGGACAACCAACTTGTGATGAAACGCACACCGTCTGTCTGCCCGGAGCTAGGATGAGTACAGATTCGACGAGCTTATCATCATGGAGCTTCCATAAGTATTTCACAGTCTGACCGTCTGAGGATTCTTCCGTGCCAACAAGAGTAAGTGATCTTAGAGAGAATTCCTCTACAAGACGTGTTCTTAGAGCTTTA
>VGMB01000309.1 GCA_016866585.1 Chlamydiota bacterium | reverse complement strand
GAGAGTGTAGTTTTAAACTAATTACATGTTGTTATTGAGATTGTGGCGTGCTTTCCGTGCATACAAAGGAAAATGCAACCCCGGCAACTTTTTTAGTTAAATAGCCTTGTGCTTATTAATTCCTATAAGAAGAGTGTTGGCTATAGAAGGCGCTTTTCTAGGCCTGGATGTTATCTAGTATATCCTAGCAAGGAATTAATTAAGCCTTACATCATCAAATAAATAAGTTAGAACGCTTTTTTAATCATAAAAATAAGGGGTTTTATGACTTGCTATAATATCACCCAGTTTTCATCTCCAGCTGATAAATATCCCATCGAGTATGCTACATCTTCTGATAATTCGCCGATCGAGGTTTGGAAATTTTTTTCAAATGAATCCCCCGATATTAATAACAGGGAAAAAGGACGTTTTTTTGAGCTTGTTTCTCCCGGATCTTACTCTGGAAATGAGGAAAAGGAAAATGTAAGTGGTTCTGAAGGCGAAGTATCTCTGAAAGTTGATCCAATTGAAAAAGGTAAATATTGTGCAGCTCGAGAAATCACAAAGTCTAGTCCACAAAGCGAAGTTAAGATGCTGAACTCAGTTTTAAAAGCTTGGAAGAAAGTAGCTAAAGATCGTCTGGCTCCACTGAGATTTTGTTATAGTAATGAATCTTTTTCAGAAGATGTGAGAAAGAAAGCTCATGAAGACTATCATAAAGATAGTGCTGTTGTTAGAGGTTATGCCGATTTGATTCAGGGGATAGAAGGTAATATTAATGCCATTCTTAGACCTGGTACCACTGGTTATCAGGTTCGCTATATTTTAGATCTAAAAAACGATTTTTGGTCTGTATGTTCCTATTTAGTCTGCCCTGCTAAAGATGGAGTCCCTTCTTACTTGTACTTAGATAAGCTTGTGACGTCGGGAGCTAGCCTGCCATTGACAAGCCCGGCTTGCTTTGATGAAACTGAATCATCAAAACTTCCTGTCATAAAGGGGGGTGGTGTTCTCATGATGCATTCCTTATACAGTACGGCACAAAGATTGGGTTTAAGCGAGCTGCGTCTAAAAGCTCTTGACGGTTCTGTGACGTTTTACGAAAAGATAGGTATGACAAGTCATAATCCATCACAAGATAATGAGTACTTTTCCTATGATGTGACAGATAATAACTTCCCGCCTAATCTATTAGAATATATGATTAGTAAAAACTTGATGCCAGTAGATGTCTCCTCTTTAAACGTTTAACACCTGTACTATTTTTCAAAATCTATAAAGAAGAGACAGGTTGCTAGAGAACTCTCTAGGCTTTATTTCGTATTTTATTTGGCCACCAGTCTTGTTTGTTTTTGTGGTATAAAACGTGTCCATAAATGTTTTTGTTGTTTCAAAGCGTATTTGAATATGTCTTCCAAGGGCAACGCCAATTCCACCACCACCAAAGAAGCCTGATAGAATCTCTTTGTGTTTTACTTTGTTGCTAAGAAGGTATGTGGATTCAAGTTCGAATGAAGCCCACTCATAGCCTCCTATCCCGTAGATGATGGTTTTATCATTTAAGTTAAATCCAAACTGAAGGGATGGGTTGTATCTCCATTTTTCTTTAAAATCAATATTGTATTGGAATGTTTCACCAATGGCTGTGGTTGTGCCATTTCTTTGGATATTGCCGTAAACAAGATGAGCTGTAAAGTCTAGTCCGATATAGATGACGTTAAAAAGATCTAAACCCAATCCAATTCTTCCGCCAAAGTCATATTGAAATGCCGAGGAGTTGTATTTGAGGTGAGAAGAAACTCCCTGAAGATTGTAATTTATTTTATCACCAGTTGTAAGCAGCCCGTAAGAAACATCAGGACCTATGTATACACCTGTGAAGTAGTTCTTTCTTTTCTTTTTAGCTGTATGTGTTGCAATTTCTGGTTTAGACTCTTCTGTAGGGCTTTCATCATCATCTTCATCATCATCGTCGTTGTCTTGCTCCATATCCATGTAGGCAAGTTCGTTTAGGTTTTCATTAGTGTCAAAAGATAAAATCTGCGATGAAAGAAAAAGAGTAAAGCTTGAAGATAGGTAAATGAAGCGCTTCAACATAAATGTCTCGTAATTGTTTTTTTTTAGATATACAGTGAAGGGGGA
>VGMB01000308.1 GCA_016866585.1 Chlamydiota bacterium | reverse complement strand
AGGTCTTGTTGTTACGGAGCTAAGGCAGGATGGAGCATGGGACTATTGGAGATTTCTCTGCATCATTTTTGCAGGCATCAGTATCGGCATGAATTTTTTTCTTAGAAAAAAAGAAACTGTTTCTTTTCTTGGAACGTTCTGGCATGAACTTTTTCATTGGCTTGGCCTTTTATTTATAGTCACTATTGTATCGATAATGGTTGAAGTTGGGATATTAGGAAGATTTTTATCTAGTATTACAGTTTTAACTTTGCTTGCTCTCTCAACATATCTTGCTGGTGTGTATACTGATATTACCCTAGCATTTGTAGGAATAGTCCTTGCTTTGTTTACTCTTGGATTGTCTATCGTATCAGCTTATCTGTATCCGGCAATCATCCCTTTAATTCTAATCATGGGATTGTTGTTTTGGATCTACCTCAAAAGAAAACATAAACATCATAATAATGAAAATAAGGAACAGATATGAATTTTTCAGATCATTGGGAATCTTTTACCTTATGGGTAATGCATGCTGGTATGCCCCTTGTACAATGCTATCATTTGCTTTGCGGTAGTCCTTTTTTAAATGTAGCTTCGGAAGATGCTTCTGGAATTGAGAAAGCCGCCAATACCGTTTTAACTCCTTTTCAATATCTTTTTGCCGGAAGCTCGGCTGTAAATTTTGACATACAGGAAAATCAGCAGAGTTCTGATGTTTATTTGATAAAACAGAGATTCAATTATCAAGATCCACTTATGTGGCATAAGACAGCCCTTTCATACATTGCACTTCCTGCAAGCCTTACATTCGGAACAGTTCTAAAAGGAATATCCTATCTTTCACAAGATACTAGAGATCGTCATCATAAGATTGTTGCATCTCAACAAGCTTTGCGAGTTAATTTACAAAATGAATATTACCACTCTGTGGGCATCACTCCTGTAGATCTTTCTACAGCAGAAAAAATAGAACCTAAATATCATCAAAGAAGACCAGGTGAAGAAAATATTCTCCAATTAGAAAAAGAGGCTTTAAGAAAAGTTGTTGGAGCCTTATCTGAAAATAATATTATGTTTTGGGTAGATTGTGGTACATGCCTTGGTACTTATAGATATGGAGGGATCATTCCCTGGGACTGGGATATAGATCTAGCTATTCTTCAAAATGACTTTGATAATGTGAAAAGCGTTTTGACTGATGCTCTAGATCCTAATCTTTATGCAGTTCAGGATTGGTCAAGTCGTGATAAACCTAAAACTTATCTTAAGGTTTATGTAAAAGCAACAGGTACACTTATAGATATTTATCATTTTGCTATAGATGAAAAGAATCAAACTATTTATTCGATACTTTCTAATGGAGACTGCGTCTTTTTACCAGAATCTTGGAAAATAAGAGAGAGGAGGTTTACTATTCCTACGTCTTTTGATATAGTATTTCCCTTAAAAAAAGCTAGTTTTGATGGTATTGATGTTTTTGTTCCCGCTAAAACTAAAGAATATTTACAACAGCGGTACGGAGAAAATATTGAGCCGGCCAAGGTGTATAATGCTCTGAGTGGACAATATGAAAAAGATCTCTCTCATCCCTATTGGCAAAGGGCTCATGCGCAGTAATGTATTCGATTTCTATAGACTCTATAGGAGTATATCATCGTCCCGCTGCTAGAAAGTATGAACTTTCTAGGCAGCCGGACCACAAAAGTCTTTCATTAGGACGTATTGAACTATTTCCTAAAAAAAATTTCGAACAAGCCCTAGAAGGTTTGTCTGAATTTGATAGAATATGGGTTGTTTTTTCTTTTGATAAATCTGTGGGATGGAATCCCAAGGTTCGTCCTCCTAGAGGAAAGAAAAAAATAGGGCTCTTTGCTACCCGTAGCCCCCATAGACCTTCTTCTATCGGTATGTCATGCGTTCAACTTAAAGGCGTGTCAGGTCGGTTTCTGGATGTGCAGGGTGCCGATCTTTTAGATAATACTCCCATTTTAGATATTAAACCCTATATCCCATATTGTGATAGTTTTCCAGATGCTAAGGCTGGTTGGGTTGATTCAATTATGGACAGTAACTATGAGTTACGTTGGTCTTCTCTAGCTATAGAACAAAAAGATTTTTTATATTCTCACGGTGTCTTTTTTTCTGATTATGTTTTTG
>VGMB01000307.1 GCA_016866585.1 Chlamydiota bacterium | reverse complement strand
TTTCTTAATTCTTTATTTCTTAGAGTTTGTGCTACTTCACGAGATTTCCTTTCAAGCTCTCTATACGTCAGCTCCTCCTCTCCAAAGATTAAGGCTACATTATCTGGATTCTCTGCTACCTGCTCCTCAAACAAATCAATAAACGTCTTATCTTCCGGACATGCCACCTCCGTCGCATTCCACTCAACTAAAAGTTTCTGCTGCTCAGCTTTACTAAGGATGTTGATTTTTTTGATGTGTTCGGACGGATCATCTAAAACATAAGCTAAAAATACTGTTAGTCCTGATAATATTCTCTCCAGACTTTCGCCCCGATATAAATCTTTAGAATATTGGGCCTTTATAAGAATTTTCTCATCAAACTCAAAAATATAAAAACTCACATCAAACTTAGATTTAAATGAAGGTAGGATTACGTGTTTGGAGCTTATTTTCTCCAGGTTCAGATTTAAGTGCTCATCTTTACTTGCATATTCGCAACTCACTTGAAACAAAGGATTCTGATTTAACTGACGTGAAACATTTAAAAGATCAACAACTTGATCAAAAGGGATATCCTGGTGTTCATACGCATCTAAAAGGGTTTCTTTTATCTGATGAACCAAGTCTAAAAATGTCATCTTTTCGGTAATGTGCGCCCTCAGTGCAACCGTATTCGCAAAAAAACCTATTAGATCTTGAACCTTTGGGTAGTGCCGATTAGCAATAGGACTACCGATCACCACGTCATCTTGACCTGAGTATCTGGATAATACGCTTGTGATTACACTCAGCAAAACCATAAAGGTACTGACTCTTTCCCTGCCTGTGAACTGCTTAAGCTTTTTCACCAGAGAAGCGTCCAGCTCTATAATCGAAGCTCCCCCCTCATAGCTTAATTCGTTCGGACGCTGATAATCTGTCGGAAACGTAGACACTTCAGGTGTCCCCGATAGTTTATGACTCCAATACGCAAGTTGCTTTTGTACGCGCTCTTTTGTAAAGGTTGTTTTCTGCCATTGACAAAAGTCTTTGTATTGAACCGCTAATAGATTTAAGTTAGGTTGACGTTTTGAGCGTTGACTCGAATAAAGTTCGCTCAATTCATCACATAAAACCTTCATGGACCATCCATCTGAGATAATGTGATGCAGTGTTATCAGGAGCATATGTTTATCTTTCGATAAACGAATCAGATAATAATGAATCAAGGGGCCTTCCAAGAGATTAAAGGGGCGTGTAACGTTTTTTTCTATCACCTTATTTAAGCTATGTTCCTGCAGATTCTCTGATAGGTCTGAAAGATCTATATTCTCTAAAGAGAGTATGATGTCTTGATCAATAACTTGAACTATATCCCCGTCAGACGTCTCTAAAAATTTTGTTTGCAACACCTCATGACGTTTTTGTATCAGTTGAATAGCTTTTTCGAGAACCTTAATATCCAATTTACCAGAAAGCTCAAATATCATTGCATCATTATATAGACCAACTTGGGGGTAAAGCTGCTCAATAAACCACAATCGATCTTGTGCAAACGATAACGGGAAATGTTTTTGTGCTAACACAGCAGGAGAAATCCCATCCTCACAATGATTAAGCGGCTGTTTGGTGTCTTCAATTAAAGAGAATAAAAAAGTTAATGTAGGATCTCGGAAAAAATCTTTTAACGAACATTCTATATTCAATACTTCTTTGACTTGCCTTAAGAGATGCATCGCTAAAAGTGACGTCCCTCCTAAAATAAAAAAGTCACCCTCGATCTGATCATCATCCAGGCTTAAAGTTTCTTGCCATATGTTACGAATCTTTATGTGGTTAGCGCCAAACTCTTTCATAATTTAACCTTTGTATCTCTATAATATCTTGTACTCTTCTCGTAACGTCTTCCGATCTTTTTTACCACTGACTGTTTTTGGAATTTCATTTATAACGTTGATCACTTGCGGGCACATCACCAGTGGGAGCCACTTTTTGCAATAATGTTCAATCTCACTTACGTTTTCTGTTTTTGTGATTTCTTTTTTTAGAACAACAAAGGCTACTAATCTCAACACTTCGGGGAGATAGATCACCGCAGCTTCTTTAATCGCATGCATTTTTTCTAAAACACTTTCAATTTCATCAAGCTCTATCCGATGCCCTTGGATCTTCACCTGGCGATCTTTACGACCAAATAATGTCACGTTACCGTTACTG
>VGMB01000306.1 GCA_016866585.1 Chlamydiota bacterium | reverse complement strand
GCTTATAAAAGAGATTACAGAAAGACTAAGTTTTTTACATCAAGTAGGCCTTGGTTACTTATCTATGAATAGAACTGCACCGACTTTGTCGGGAGGTGAAGGTCAGAGGGTAAGGCTAGCATCTCAGATTGGCTCTGGGCTTGTTGGATCAACATACATCCTTGATGAACCCTCTATAGGTCTTCATCCCAGGGACAATCATAAACTGCTTATCACTCTTAAAAATTTAAGGGACAAGGGCAATACTGTTATTGTTGTGGAACATGATGAAGAGACCATAGAATGTGCCGACACCGTCGTTGATGTCGGCCCCCTCGCAGGTCAACTTGGAGGTAAGATCATAGTTAAAGGTTCGATCAATGATCTTTTGAACCACCCCGATTCAATAACAGGGAAATATCTATCAGGCAAGCTGTGCATAGAAATACCGAAAAAAAGAAGAAAGCCACAAAAAGAACATATCAAAATTATAAAGGCATCTCATCACAACCTTAAAAGTATAGATGCATCTTTTCCTCTCGGCGTACTAACAGCAGTCACTGGAGTATCTGGCTCGGGAAAATCCTCCCTCATCATCGACATATTATACCCAGCCCTTTGTAACCATCATCACAAAGCCTCCCTTCCGATCGGAGCCCATAAAAAGATCGAAGGACTTGATCTGGTGGACAAGATAATTGCCATAGATCAAAGCCCCATAGGCAGAACACCGAGATCTAATCCTGCTACATATATTAAACTTTTTGATGAGATAAGGGACTTATTCAGCACACTTCCCGAAAGCATAGCCTCTGGATTCGATGCCGGAAGATTTAGTTTTAATGTCAAAGAAGGATCCTGTCCATTTTGTGGAGGAATGGGCATGTGCAAAATTGATATGGACTTCATGGAGGATGAATGGGTTCGTTGTGAACATTGTAATGGGCAGAGATTTGATAGCAAAACCCTATCTATACAATTTAAAGGAAAAAGCATCCATGATGTCCTTGAGATGACAGTACAAGAAAGCATGGACTTTTTTCATGCCTTTCCAAAAATTAAGAACAAGTTAGAGCTTCTTAGTCGTGTAGGTCTTGATTATATTAAAATAGGACAACCCTCCCCGACGTTATCTGGGGGCGAAGCTCAGAGAATTAAACTGGCTAAAGAGCTATCCCGCCCATCAACAGGTAAAACATTTTACATTCTCGATGAGCCAACAACAGGACTTCATTTTCATGATATACACAAGCTTGTTGCTGTCTTACACTCTCTTGTAGATAAGGGGAATACCGTACTTGTTATCGAACATAATATGGATCTTGTGAAAACAGCCGACTGGATTATTGACATAGGACCTGAAGCCGGCGCGTATGGTGGAGAGGTAATCGCAACAGGTACTCCAGAAAAAATTGCGCAGCAGACAACCCCTACAGGGCTTGCTTTGAAAAGCATTCTAGAAAAAAAATCCATTACTCCAGTAAATCATAAAACTATTTATCCCAAAGTAGAATACATAGAAGTAAAAGGCGCAGAACAAAATAATCTCAAAAAAATCGATGTGTCCATTCCTAGAGATAAAATTACTGTATGCACTGGACCATCGGGATCTGGAAAAAGTTCCCTAGCCTTCGAAACAATATATGCCGAAGGACAAAGACGCTATACAGAATCGATGTCACATTACGCGCGCCAATTCGTAAAACAAATGCCTAAACCGAAGGTGGAACGCATAGAGGGTCTTTCGGCAGCTATCGCAATTGAGCAAAAAAGTCATGCAGGCAACCCTAGAAGTACTATAGGAACCATGACTGAAACTTATGATTACTTAAGGATCCTTTTTGCTCATCTAGGTATACCATACTGCCCAGAGACAAAAGAACCTATTCGATCAATCAGCAAAGAATACGTAGCTGAAAGGCTATTATCCATGGCTAAAGGTACAAAGCTATATATCATGGCTCCATACAACATGTCTAAAACGGCTGATATTAATGAAGCAAAAGACAAGCTCCTAAAGCAAGGATTTTTAAGAATAAGACTAAATGGTGTCTTTTACGAGCTAGACCAACAAACCCCTGTAGATAAAAAACAAAAACAAGAACTCCTTTTGGTAATCGATCGTTTGATAAATGGTCCCGATATAAAAAAAAGGCTTTTAGAAGCTCTTGAACAAGCTGACAAGGTGTCGCAAGGGATAATCA
>VGMB01000305.1 GCA_016866585.1 Chlamydiota bacterium | reverse complement strand
TCCCTATTTCGATCCCTAAATCATAAACTTCTTTTATTGCGCCGGCTATAATATCACAGGCCTTGTGCTCAATACCAAAATTTTGCTCGCCCATTAAAGCTTCGCCAGATAATTTGATGAGCACCCGCTTAAAAAGAGGTTTCATAATTTATAATTTATCCTCCGACCTTCCATCGCTTAAAGCTTTGAACGGTAATATTTTTTCCCAATTTCTTTGCCTCGGCAGCAACAACTTCTGCAACAGACATAGAATTGTCTTTAATATATTTCTGACATACAAAGCAAGCTTGATCGTAGTAGGCTTTAATTTTTCCTTCTACAATTTTGTCTGCGATGTTTGCAGGCTTACCCTTTACTTGCTCTCTAGCTATGTCTTCTTCTCTTGCTTTCACATCAGCTGGGACTTCTTCAGGATTAAGAAAATCTGGAGATTCTGCAGCTACGTGCATAGCAAGTTCTCTGGCAAAAGCTTCATTACCTTGACCACCTGTTAAGGTGACTGCTGTAACAATTTTACCATTCATATGAGAATAAACACCGATAGAAACATCTTGAGATTTTGGCATTACAAGCATACGCTTAATACGGATGTTTTCTCCAAGACTTTGCACAGTAAGAGCTCTATACTGATCTATTGTGACAGAAGAGTCTTTGCTGAAAGTTTGTCCTAAGAGAGCGTCAAGAGAAGCAGGAGTTGTGTCTGCTGCATCTTGCGCTACATCTTTAATAAACTGCTTGAAGCGATCATTTTGCGCAACAAAGTCTGTTTCAGAATTAACTTCTACTAGTGAAACAGCGGCATTAGACTCTGAGTGACCGATTAAGCCCTCATTAACATCTCTACCTTCTTTTTTCACAGCGGAAGCCATCCCAGCTTTACGGAGATGATCAATTGCTTTTTCCATTTCGCCGCCGCATGCATCAAGAGCTTCTTTGCACTTGCCCATGCCAACGCCTGTGCGCTCACGGAGTTCTTTTACCATTTCAGCTGTAACTTTGCTCATGATTACCCCTCGATCTCGTCTTTATTTTCTGATGCATGACCTTGAACGTCTTCCATAGCACCTTTCGCTACGTGTATTTGCATTTCTGCTTTTTTCTCCATAACGGCAGAAGTTAAAGACTGAAGGATAAGCTTAATGCTCTTTAAAGCATCGTCGTTACAAGCGATAACGTGATCAATAGGATCTGGATCACAGTTTGTATCAACAAGAGCCATTACAGGAATCCCTAGTTTATTTGCCTCAGCAACTGCAATATGCTCTCTGCTTGGGTCAACAACTACTACTAAACCAGGTATTTTTCTCATAGAGCGAATACCTGAAAGGTTTTTATCAAGCTTAATTTGTTCTTTGCACATTAAAGAAAGTTCTTTCTTAGTTAAACCTTCTCCACCTGTTGCAATTTTCTTCTCGATACGCTCGAGTGATTTTACAGATTGACGAATTGTTGAAAGGTTAGTTAATGTACCACCAAGCCAACGCTCGCATATGTAGAATTCTCCACACTCTTCTGCGCACTCACGAACAACACTTTTAGCTTGTTTTTTTGTTCCGACAAAAAGAATAGACTTTCTTTTTCCAACAACTTCTTTCACAACTTGAACTGCGTTGCGAATTTGTTGCATCGTTTTAGCTAGGTCGATGATGTATATACCGTTTCTTTCTTCGAAAATGAAACGTTTCATCTTAGGATTCCAGCGATGCTTTTGGTGACCAAAATGCGCACCACTTTCTAAAAGTTCTTTTATTGTAACTTCGATATTTTGATTTTGTGTAGTCAAGCCTTGTCCCTTTATGTTGACGACGGCATCCCTCTAAAAACGAGGAATTTCGGTCTTGATATAATGTATAGTTAATAATTAAGGAAAAAGCGCCTGATCAGAATCGAACTGACACAAGTAGCTTGGAAGGCTACGGTTCTACCATTGAACTACAGGCGCTTAAATTCACAACAGATGTTGTAACAGAATTTATGCTATTTTTCCAACAAGATTTCACTTTTTAGAGAACTTCTTGGAGGTCTTCGCATTAACGAAAGACAAAATACTACATTTTAATCCGATTTTAAGCTACATAAAATATTAAATTTACGAAAAAAATCTTATTGCCAACTATTTTATATGGAGTTTTCAATCTGATTTTTTTAATGTAAATGTGAGAAATTAATAGTTTAAGCCTAAGGCTAGTA
>VGMB01000304.1 GCA_016866585.1 Chlamydiota bacterium | reverse complement strand
AGTTTTTACAAGAAGAAAGACAAGAGAAAAAAAAGATCCTTATTCTCATGAGTGAGGGCGGGGGCGGTCATAAAGTTGCTAGCTCCGCTATGAAAGAGATCCTTTCGCCACACTATGAGGTAGACATCGTCAGTGCTCTTCCTAATATCATACATAAAATTGACTGCTTTACTGTTCTTACTTCTGGTACATTCACTGGTGACGATTTTTATAATTTTCTTCTTAGACGGGGACATCATCGAGCTGTTGGCATTCTTGCTCGCATGGGCCTAAAATACATGCTGGCAAAAAAAAACCAGATTAATACCTTATTTCAAGAGTATATTCATAGTTCTCCCAAAAAATATGATATGGTTATATCGACATTTCCTTATGTGAACTGCGGTCTAGCCATGGCTGCTCAAAAGCTTGGTATTCCGTTTTTAGTAATGCCTACGGATCTTGATACAGCAACTTTCTTTTGTGGTCTGTCCGAAATTGACTTTTCTAAGGGTGGTAAGTTTGCTTTTGCATTGCCTTATGATGATATTGATCTAAAGAAAAAAGCATTTCGTAATTGTAAACTTCCTGTTGATAAGGTTCATATTACAGGATTCCCTGTAAGGCAAGAGTGTGTGAAAAAATATACCCAAGATCAGCTCAGCCTTCTTAAGTTTAAACATGGTCTTAGACTCGATACTCATATCCTTACGTTAATCTTAGGAGCCGCAGGTAGTGAATCCCTTCTTGATTATGCATTAGAGCTTTTTAAGATAGATCCTAAACGTTTTAATAAACCTCTTGAAATCAATATTTGCGTGGGAAGGTATGAAAAGATGCAAAAAAAAGTCATCGAAGAGATGACTTTACAAGGCGGTACCATTATACGCGAAAATAGTAGTTTTTCAACGATAAGATCTCCGCTTGGTGCTATGTTCCATATAAGGAAGTATATGAAAGATATGGTCGAACTGATGGCAAGCTCATCGCTTATAATCACTAAGACGGGCTCATGTACGGTTAATGAGGGTATCTATTTGGGGGTAAAGCTTCTTCTTGATAATACAGAGAATTCATCTGCTAGATATTTGCAATGGGAAAATTTTAATGTTCCTTTTGTTAGAAAGCATGGATTAGGTGATGCGTTTATGGAGCTTAAGGAGCTAAACCCTATGATAAAGTTCTTGCTCAATGAAGACTTAGGTCATCCTGTAATTTCAGGTGCCTTTCCTGTGCCTAACTTTTCGACAGAGTTGTTAAGCCTTATAGAAAAGATGGTTTAAAGATAGAGGGAGCAGAAGCTACTCCCTCGTATATGTGATTATTTATAAGATACGTATGTTCCCATACTGCAAAGTTCTTCTTTAGCCACATTTTCATAATGAAAGTCATTGTCTGGCGTCAAAACACCTTCCATTAATATTGCAAGCCTTCTCTGGTTTTTTCTAGAAAGGAAAGCAGCGGCATCTTTCTTTACTTGCTCATAGGTCAAGTTTTGGATAGCCTCGATTCTTTTTTCTATAAAATTAAAATCAGCCTCATAGTCGAAGGCCAAGGTGTTCAGTCTTGAGGCCATACCCATCATGTTTTCTGGTGGCATCTGCAACGTCGTAACTAACATTTTACGAAGATTTTCAAATCTGTCTTCTGACAAAATTTTAGTGAAATGTTTGGTGAAGTCTTCTAAGAAAAGCTCAAAACGCATGAGCAGATCAGTGGGGTTATGCGTGCTAGACTGTACTGCAAAACACTGTAGTAGTTGCCGTTCAACTTCACTATCCCAAGCCTTGGCTATATAGCCTGTCTGCTGTTTTGTTCTTAAGGTCTCAAAAAATGATTCTTGAAGTGCTTTGGCAAGGATTTGTTGAGAAGCTCTTTTTTCAAAAGAAAAAGGTCCTTCTTCGATGACTAGCACTACACCATGTCCTTGCATCTCTGTGCTTTCCATGATCTGGAAGGGCCCATGTTGATGCGGCAGAATCAAGACGTTTTTCTTCAGTTGTTGTTCTGAGGTATATGGAGTGGAGATGTCAAAATGGTTTTTTACATGGGACCATAAGGAGGTCGCATCGGACTGTGTTAGGTTGCCATATAAAAATGATTCTACAAATACGCTATCTAAAAGATGATCCGAAAATTCCAGGAAATCTTCATAGTTTAGGGTGTCCAGCTCCCTCATTTTTTCTGCGTTTGTAGGAGCATCGTTGAGAAGAACACTGTCATG
>VGMB01000303.1 GCA_016866585.1 Chlamydiota bacterium | reverse complement strand
GTGTTTTATGTAAGGAGGAATATCACTAAATGCGCTCTTGACTTTGAAAGTAAACGTTAAAACTGTTTAACTAAATGTTGTCATTGGATTTTTTATTGATTACGACGTCATTAATTTTAATTATTCTAATGTACTTTAGTGTTAGTAGGTATGGTTTTTTTGGATCAATATCAAGTCCTGCAATGGGTTTTGCCGTTATTTGGTTCTTTAGTGTTTCATCTTTGATTATTCTTGGATTAAACGATTTCTTTGTAGAATTCGAGTTCGCCAAAGAACCGTTAAGCGTTCTATACACTTTTGTTGCTTTAACTGCAGTATTTTTTCTTTTCTGGGAATTTATTTTAAAAGTAAAACAACGGGATAATGTGCGCATAATTTTAGAACTGAAAAATAGGAACCTCATGTTCATGATTTACTTAGTTTTATTAGTTTCTCTTATTGAGCTATTGATCCTGTATATGAATGGAGAGATAAGTACTTCAGTGTCGCAAAATCGTTCTTTATATCTTTCGGGAAAAGGTTACTCGAGATATTCAAGTCCTTTCATGAAATTGATATCTTATGTATATTTCTTTAAACCATATGTTTATATATTCGGGGGGTTTTTCTCATTCAAAGCCATGGAGCATAGAGGTAAGAGTGTTATCGTGAAAGTTGTAATTTTACTTTTCATCATTTCAATTATTGAAGTAATTACAACCGGTGGCAGAAATGGATTGTTAAAATTGATATTGTCTTATCTTTTTGGATTTTCTTTAGGCGTAAATCTTTTAGAAACCCGGAAAAATATAGTTGGTTTCAGGGGTGTGATTTATTTGGTTTTAGTTGTTGTGCTCTTTATAGGTTTCATTAATGAGAACGCTGAACGTAGAAAAGATTTGGATGGTGTAAGTGAATCAACAATCGAGAACTACAGCGTCGGAATACCCTCTATTTTTGGTGGTATTGTCGAATATATGTTTGCGCACAATTTAGGTTTTGCATTGCGCTATGACGATACTTATAATCCGACAAAATTAACGTATGGAGTTAGTACGTTTTATTCTTTTTTTAATTTAAATATACCTTTTGCAGAACTTTTAGGTTTACAATTTAAAAGGTGGGATCCTCTAGATTATTTTAATCTGGAGTCTTCTGATAAATCATTCTATTACACTACACACAGTGTGTATGCACATCTTATTGTTGACTTTGGTTTTTACGGATCGATTGTTGCTATATTTTTGATTACTGGTTGTTCTCAATATTTATTTTATTTATTTCGAAACAAGTTAATTGGTGGTTCAACGGTTTGTTTGTATTTATTTTTTGCTTTTATAGACTTCTGGTACTATTCTAATTTTTATACTTCGTTTAGGTACCCATTGGTTTCTCATTTTATTGTGTTTATACTAGTGTATTTTTTTCTTTTGAGGAAAATTCGTGTGACCAGTAGTTTGTTTTAATTTGTCGTTACAATTTCCACTGTCCAGCTTAAAGTAAATAGTATTTTCACGACAGATTAAAATAGGGGCATTTGTAAGTATTCCTTAAAAGCAGACGGTTTTAAACTTGAGTATTAATCTTAAATTAAAACTGTCATGAAAAAATCCCGTTTCACGGAGTCGCAGATTGTTTCCTCCCTTAAAAAGCATGAAGCCGGTATCTCTACTCGGGAGATTTGCCGCGAGTTAGGCGTCACAGAAGCCACTTTTTACAACTGGAAGGCCAAGTACGGCGGTATGGAGATCAGGTTAAAAAAATGAAGTCCCTTGAAGAAGAGAATGCAAGGCTCAAAAAGATGTACGCTGATCTGGCAATCGACAATCAGATTCTCAAGGATCTTTTCACAAAAAAGGCTGGGCCCTGCCACAAAAAGGCAATTAGCAGAAGAGCTGGTACATGATCAAGGCGTTCCGGTGAGCAGGGCCTGTAAATTGGTTTCTTTCCCTCGTTCTCAGTTTTACTACAGCAGCAAACGAGATGATAAAGAGTTAATGGAAGCATTACAAGAGTTGGCTTTTAAACACCCTTCCTATGGCTTCAGTAGGCTGTTTGCATATCTCAGAAGGTCAGGCAAACCTTGGAATCACAAGAAGGTATGCAGGTGTACAAGCTTCTAAAACCGAATAAGAAACGCCGAGGCAAACCCCGGCTTCCTGCTAGAGTAAAACAACCACTGGTACAGCAGGAGCGTATCAACAATAGCTGGAGTATGGATTTTATGAACGACGGCC
>VGMB01000302.1 GCA_016866585.1 Chlamydiota bacterium | reverse complement strand
ATACTCACAAGAATATTATATCGATTCGGTAACGATCCTTCTAAAATTTATCCTGAGACCAAAAGAAACTTACTCAAGACCTTGCTGACGTTTGAGGGCAGACAATTTGATGATAGAATCCCCAACACCGCAGGTATTGGAGCTATAACAGCTCTTTTTGGGTATGATGCTAATATATCGGGAATAAGAAACACAGAAAATCACATCCTGATGATCAACGGATCGGCTTATTTAAAAAATCAATTCATGAAAAATGAAATGAAAAGCAAAGATCCCAAATATGATAACGCAGGATCTGTTCTCGAGCAAAAACTTGGAGAGTATTTAGATGAGCTTTACGACGAAGGTCTTATTGAATTCAACTCAATACCTTATTCTGGATACACTGTTGATGCGCTATTAAATCTTTTTGACTTTGCCGACGAACCTATAAAAACAAAAGCAGGAAAAGTTTTAGATCTAATTTTTACATCTTTTGCTCTTCACTCAACAGCGGAAGGACAAAGCTTTCGACCATTCGGCAGGCAATATCTAAAAGTTGCTAATAAAGACTTTGTGAATGACGATGGGATAAGGGCATTTCTTATGCCATGGCTACACAAAGACATCGAACGGTACTACACCAAAAACAACACTAAAAACAGTATTTTCGCCCTAGGTGCACTCACAACAGGTTACCGTCCACCTGAAATGGCTATCAATATCCTGCAACAAACAGAAGGATTTCTCGCTAAAACAGGACATCGATTTAGATGTGCAGAAATCACTTACAAGGGTTCTTCTACTTTTGAAGGACAAACATCAAGCTATCTTATTAGTGGCGGAGGCAACCGTGAGATGCTCTCATTTAATCCTTTTAGGCTGTTTGGAGCTTTGGAGCAAAAAGCTAGAGAAATTATTTCTAGACCGATCACACTCATCATCGATGGTAAGTCAACTAGCAATTTACACAATGCCATCTTTTTAGGAACGCCTCAGGCGTTAAAAGGTAAAGATGACGGCAAGGATACAAGCAATGGACCCGGCATAGACTCTATGGGTAGAAATAACTCTGGAACCTACCACAACTTTGCTTGCGCAAAATGTCCTGTCCAAATACCTAAGGATTTGAAACCTTCTTTCACATGCCAGAACTTTTCTTTATACGAACCAAGACAAGGCTTAACTGTAGCTGTATATAGCACAGCCTCTCTTGGTATGTTTGCCATTTACCCAGATACAAGGCCCTCACAACATCTTGCAAATGAATTGGCGAGAAAAAATCCAAGCCCTACCAACTCCTTCACTTTTCCTAAAGGATTTGCAAATGTGATGACAGGCAGCACCGTACACTTCGATGTTAATAGCAGTCTTGATGAATGGGTGATTAAAGGAGTAACTCTAGCCGATGGGCAGAAAAAAACATTCAATCCAGAACAAAGAGATCTAAACAGTCTTTCACCTCAAGGAACGATAGAAAGTAAACCTGGATCAAAAGAAACATCTCCTTTAGATAACCTTTACCTCGATGCAAAAAAAACAAAGATTTCTCATAGTCAAGACTTAGGTAATTTCTGGGAAAGATTCTTATCATGGATATCAAAACTTTTGGGCTACAAAAAATAGTGTCCATGATTTCTATTCAAAAATAATAGCCCAAGTAAGCTACAACAGTGTTTGATAGAACACTACTTGGGCTGTATTGCGCTGTGTACGAGAGCTCATAGGCCATTTTAGAAAAAAACGTCGAAAGATTGACAGTGCCCATAAAAAGATTGCGATTCGTTGCTGGTACCACCGAGGTAAATGCATAGTCAATATCCAAAAATGAAGTTCGTATCGTACTAGATTGATCCAGATACTCATACTCCCAGTTACCTTCAAGGTTTAAAAGAAAAACGTAGTTCTTTATTAATTTACGCCAAGAATAACGCAATCCACATGCTGACTGCAAACTATCTCCTGAAAAGGAATCCACTTTAAGATGTAAAAACCTTTCTCCCTTTTCTTTATAAGAGAATACATGACTTCTATTATAGTTAAGACCTAATATAGGTGTTATAAGCATGTTTTTCATAGAGAAGCTATAACCACTAGAAGCATTAAAAGATCCTTGCCACCCTTGAGGATATGAGGTGAGAGTCCTATTAAATCTCTTTAAATTTTTTTGCACTTCATAAAAATGCCAGTTAAGATTGGCAACCATAAGTGTATAAAAATGCTTATAAATAAACATGGAATAAATCCC
>VGMB01000301.1 GCA_016866585.1 Chlamydiota bacterium | reverse complement strand
ATTGGGTGCAGGTCAGTAGTTTTTCATATTATAAAATTTCCGCTTATCTTATTTAGAGTCAGTTTCTTGAGATAATTAAAAATGTAATTAAACTGCTTGTTGGTTAAAAATGGTACCTAAAATAACCAAAAAATGGTAAATTTAGGTAGAGGTTTTAACCATGAAAAGAGCCCTAGAAACGTTATTGATTCGTTGGAAAGATGAAAATCACCCCTTGCCACTTCTACTACGGGGCGCAAGGCAGGTGGGTAAAAGCTTTCTTGCGACAGAATTTGGTAAAAAGTATTTTCAGTCACTCGCTGTGATTGATTTTGAACAAAGACCGGAATATAAAAACATTTTCTCATCAAAGGATCCTAAGGAAATTATTTTAAAGATGGAATTTGCTCTAAAGCAAAGAATTATTCCCGGTGAAACCTTAATTTTTTTAGATGAAATCCAAGAATGTCCAGAAGCCTTACTTTCTCTTCGATATTTCAAAGAGCAAATGCCAAATCAACATATAATCGCGGCAGGATCGCTTCTTGAATTTCTATTAAATGATGAAAGCTTCTCCTTTCCCGTGGGAAGAGTAGAGTTTCTCTATTTAAGGCCTTTTTCTTTTATTGAATTTTTGGAGGCTGTAGATCCATTTCTGTTGTCTTACTTAGACGAATATTCTCTTCATCGAACACCAGATGAAATACAACACAAGACATTTTTAAACTTAGTAAGGCGCTATCTTTTTATAGGAGGAATGCCCGATGCTATCAAATCAAGTATTACAGAACAATTTCTTCTTGATTGTGCAAAAGTACAAAATCGACTTTTGCAATCCTATGAAAGTGATTTTGGTAAATATGCATCGCATTCCAAACATCGTTTACTGAATCTGATATTTCAAAAAGCACCTAGTCTTGTAGCTCAGAATTTAAAGTATTCTAGGCTTGATCCTGACACTCGATCAAGAGAGTTGAAGCCTGCCCTTAATCTTTTATTTCATACTGGTCTTTTAAAACCGTGTTATTTTACCAGCGCAAGTGGCATCCCACTTCATGCATATATAAAAGATGATAAGTTTAAATTGTATTTTCTTGATGTGGGACTTCTTCAAGCCGCAACTCACATAGATCCTACAGCTTTACTTCAGCAAGAGATTATACAAATTAACTCTGGAATGATAGCTGAGCAATTTGTAGCTCAAGAATTGATCGCTTATGACAATCCAACAATAAATCCGTATTTAGTTTTTTGGGAAACAGAAAAAGGGGGACAAGCTGAGGTTGATTTTGTGATCTCATATAAGAATCATATCATACCTATTGAAGTTAAATCAGGCTCAACGGGATCTTTAAGATCTTTAAAAAGCTTTTTGAGTCAAAAAAAATCTCCCCTTGGTATCAGGATATCTGAACATAATTTATCATTTCATGATGGAGTATTATCAGTACCATTTTACCTAATTAAGATGATTCCCAAGTTTATTAACGAGGCTTTACAAAATAATCTTAACTAGCGATATTTATTTGAAAATTTAAAGCCAAAGCTATTATATGATCTCGATCTGCCAATTTAGCCATACTATCGTGATTCAAACTACATGATATTTGAACCTTTATGAAAATTTATAAAAATGCCGTACAGGAAAAAGGCTTAGTTGGAGCACTTTACCAACTAGACACTTCTCAAAAATTACCTGCTATTATAGTTCTTTCAGGATCTGATGGCGGAACTCCTGGTGCCAACGCTATTCCGGAATCATTTATTGAGCATTTGACTGGTAAAGGTTTTATTGTTTTTGCCTTGGCCTATTTTGGTGTTGAGACTCTTTGTGATAATCTTCAAAATATTCAATTAGAGTATTTTGAGGCCGCTTTTGATTGGCTTGCTTTACAGCCGAATATAAATAGAGAAAAAATTAGTTTGCTTGGACAATCTAGAGGAGCTGAGCTTGCGCTGATTTTAGGATCTATTTTCCCAGATAAATTTCATTCTATAATTGCGTGCTCACCAAGCAGTAAGATTTGTGGGGCATTTCCTTATCCAAATCGTCCAGCATGGCTTTATCAGAAAAAACCTCTACAGCCATATTTAGCTGGATTAAGCTCTGATAATTGGGATTTACACGAGGCTGAGGATTTGAAAAACTGTTGTGATGAAAACATAATCCCACATCATAGTAATACCCTCGAGGACCCTTTCAGTATTAAAGACTTGTTTGTAGCCAGAAATCTTCAAGAAAAATCTGAGGATGCAGCGAT
>VGMB01000300.1 GCA_016866585.1 Chlamydiota bacterium | reverse complement strand
TATGAATGCCGATTTAGTTGTTCTTGGGCCGGGTGGTTTTCATACTTCTTTGATTCCAAACTTACTTGTTGAAGGTGTATGTGATGCTTTGCGAAAAACGTCAGCTAAAAAAGTTTTTGTTGTAAATTTGATGAATAGAAAAGGTCAAACGACGGGTTTCAAGGTTAGTACATATCTCAAGGAGATGGAAAGATTTATTGGTGAAGATATTTTTGATTATACACTTGTAAATAATGAAAAGCCTTCTCAAGAACAAATCAAATTGTACGCTGAAGAGGGTGATCTTGTAGAAAATGATATGGAAAGTGACGATAGAGTAATTGCTACCTCACTTCTTGGAGGAATCAAAGGTGCACCAAAAGTAGATCTTTTGAAAAGAAGTTTGATAAGACATGATTCCAAAAAATTAGCACATGAGTTAATGAAAATTGTTAATCATCTTTGATTTAGACGACACTCTTATTGATACATCCGGAGGAATCACTCCTCAACAGCTTAAAAATGCTCTGGTGAAATTAAATCAAGTAGGTTTGCATCTAGGTGATTTAAAGGAAGCTGAAAATGTTTTATTAAGGCTCAATGAGACGGCAAGCAGTGCCCGTCATGCAATACTGGAATTTTTTGAAATAAATCAATTAGATCCTAGCTATTTTGATATGGCTTGTAGAGAGGTTTACGATCAAATATCCCCAGATGTCACCGTGGAACCCCATGATTCAGCGTTAGAAATTTTATCAGTTCTATCTGAAACGCATAAGCTTGCGTTAGTTACTGTAGGTAAAGAGCATTTGCAATTAATGAAGTTGAAAAAAGCTGGTATTCATTCTAGCTTTTTTAGTAAGATTGTAGTTACGCAGGAAAAAAATAAAAAAATTCATTATAAAACAATAGTGGATGAATTGGATTTTGATCCAACCGATGTTCTAGTCTGTGGAGATAGAATTGCTGTAGATTTGAGTCCGGCTAAAGAACTAGGTTTTAAAACCGTGCAGATGCTTTCCGGTAGGGGATTGCATTGTAAGGGAAATAAGGGGGATGTTGATTTTATGATTTCTCATCTTTCTGAATTAATTAAGATTCTCCCTCAGGTTTCAAGTATCACATCAACAATGGGTAGTAGTAGTCATGACATCTAGCAATCAAATATCCCCAGGTATGACGTTAAGTATAGATGGTAATATCTATCGCGTTGAATCTAGTGTAAAAGTTACTGTTGCGAAAGGTTTGCCTTTTATAAAAACAAAGCTAAAAAACTTAATCACAGACGAATTAATTGAAAAAAGTTTTAAGCTCAATCAAGAAGTGCAAGAAGTTTCGCTTTTAGAAAAAAAGTTGGAATATCTTTATCTCGAAGGCAAAGACTATCTTTTTTTAGATACCGGAACCCTAGATCAAGTGCTCGTTCCTGCAAATGTTATTGGAGATAAAGTAAATTATCTTAAGGAAGGCATAGAGATAAAATCTATGTTTTATGGAAATTCTATTTTTTCAGTAGAGCTTCCACAGTTTTTGGAGTTGATGGTTGTCAAAACAGAGTTGCTCGAAGCAGCTTCTCATGTGGCTAACGCTGATAAAGTTGCGATTTTAGAAACAGGAGCCAAGATAGAGGTTCCGATGTTTATAGAATCGGGAGATATCGTTAAGGTTGATACTTCCTCAAATGAATATATTCAGCGCGTCTAATTTTTTTTTAGGAGAACAATGTGGAACTGAAACAAGTGAAAGAATTGATGGCAGCGATGGAAAAAGCTGGCATCAAAAAGCTAAGTATTAAAGAAAAAACAGGGTATGAACTACATCTTGAGAGAGAAGGGGAGCATGAAGCTAATAGCGCTGCTAATTCTCATTCTGGTGGAGCTTTATTCGCCCATCATCCATCTTTTAAACACCATGACTCTCATCATTTTCCTGTTCATCATCATCCAGCTCATCCTCCTATTACTGCTGAGACTAAAGCAGAAAGCGGAGCTAAAAATGAAAAAGTTGATGGTAAATTTATCACTTCACCTATGGTTGGAACGTTTTATAGAACACCATCCCCAGAAGACCCTCCATTTATAAAAGTTGGAGATAAAGTGGATGAAAATACTGTTGTTTGCATTGTTGAAGCTATGAAAGTAATGAACGAAGTAAAAGCGGGAATGAGTGGAGTAGTTGCTGAGGTTTGCTTAGAAAACGGTCATCCAGTTGAATTTGGTAGTAAACTATTTCGTATCGTTTAATTTAGGGTCTACATGCAA
>VGMB01000299.1 GCA_016866585.1 Chlamydiota bacterium | reverse complement strand
AATGACCTCAACCTGATCCGAAGGAATGCCAGGGTTTGCAAGCTCTAATTTAACTCTTTGCAGCTTCCTTTTAATAACACTTGAAGTATGATCGCGCTCTTGCTGCAAAAACTCTTCAGCCGGCACATCTGCTTGCGTTGCAGAAGAACTTCCTCCATTCATTCTCGAAGGTATAGAACCCAATAGCCTGGTAAACATCTGCATTAAATCATTTGTAGTTTTAGCCGGAAAAAGAGGTTGTGTGGCTATCATTTCAAAAAGAATACAAGCTACACTCCACTGGTCTATTTTCGGTCCGTAAGGTCTACCAAATACAAGTTCCGGGGCTCTATAGAATCTAGAAACGATATAGTCTTTATCGTGACCGCTATTTTGTTGATGTTTAACTTTGGCAATACCGAAGTCTGCTATTCTGATTTTTGATTTTTCTTTGTTTTCTATGAGAATGTTTTCCGGTTTTAAATCACAATGTATTAAAGGACCTCCTCTAACACTCTGAAACAGCTGAAGCGCTCGGAACAACTGATGTGCTATACTATAAACATCCTGAAACGATAGAGGTTCACCTTTAGATATGACCTCTTTGTATAAATCAGAGTTATATAATTTTTGAAAAAAGCCATATCTTGGTACAGATATTTGAACGTCGCCTATAGTCCTAGATATTGAATAAACATCATCTTGATCCATTCGTCCAAGATGTTTCATTATTGCATATTCATTTTGCAAGCTTTTTTGATGTGCGAGAGTGTAGTTGTAATTTTGTTTACACCAGTTGTTTATTTTCAAAGCAGCTTGGATCAAGGCGACTTCTTCGCCATGCTCTCGTCGAGCAATAATTTCCACACTGTAAACTGTTCCGTATACACCTTGTCCAAGTATAGATTTAACGTTGACTAAGCCAATAGACGTATTAAATTCTTTAGGAATTTCTCCAGCTCCTAACAAACGGGGAATCGCATACATTTTAGGCGCTTCTCTTACATCAGGCCTTATCTTTTGATAAAGTTCATTTATTCCCACCGTCATTCGATGAATAGGAGCTATCGATCTTTCTCTTAGAAATAATTCTTCAGAAGCAGTTGTTGTATCTACAGCTTTCTCGCATAAAGTAACGCTCTCATTTTGATCAACTTCAACTGAACCATTTGTTATAATTGAAGATACAGAATCAGCCTGCGACCTAATCTTTCTATACAGTTCATTTAATCCTACAGTCATGCAATAGACTGGGGCACACTCTCTCTGTCTGGGAATTTCTATAAGAGAAGCACAAGATGCAACAACCTCGGTATCAAGTTCATTTATATCTGTTTCCTTTTGAGCATCTGCAAAACTTACGATAGAACCCATAGATCTAGATTCAAGATAGGTCAAAAATTCCAAGAATTTAACATCAGGCAAGCGAAATGGATCTTGATGAATTATGGCCTCTGAAAGAGATCTCTCTTGAAACACGGCAGAACCGAACATAGCCCTTGTGGCAACTTCAGAAACCACCTGATCTTGCTCCAAAGTTGAATCAAATACATTTTGTAAGGAGGCCCCTTCTGGAACAGTAAAAACAGGAAAACCTGTTGGTATATTAGACATAATTTAAAAACTCTAGTATTTTAAGCGGGAAATTTAAACATAAAACGAATTAAAAATCATCGAAAAAACTCACATAATTAAAGAATATATTTTATGTATAATTAGAAATGAAATCATTGTTTAACATTTCTTCGTAAGACAGTCGATCTGCCGGATTTAGTTGCAAAAGACCATTTAAAAAATTAATAAAAACTTTGAATTCCGGAGACTTTAAACCGCTAGATTGAACACCATTTGGATTAGTTAAGGTTTTTGTGAAACAGGACTTCATATGCTCTTTGAGGGATATTTTCAACTGAACTTCTTTACGCAAAACAACTGTAGAAGGATCTTCTTGTGGAAACTCAAATAATTGATCTCTTCGCTCAAAATTTTGCAAAAGATCTCTAGGTATCGGCCCTACCATATGGTGAAAAGAAGCTATTAAATCATAGTAACTTTTGACTTGGAATAAAGGAGTACATGTAGCAAGGTCAAACAAAACACACCCAAGACTCCATTTATCCGCAGAAGTATCAAATGAATTTTGCAGCGCCACTTAAGGAGAAACTAAAGCTATAGTTCCCCTTGGATTCAAACCTGCAGGCTGAGGAGAATCTGTAGCCAGACCAAAATCAGCAATCTTTACTTTTAACGGGTTTAAAGAAGACACAAG
>VGMB01000298.1 GCA_016866585.1 Chlamydiota bacterium | reverse complement strand
TTTTTGCACAGAAGGAGTGAAGAATTTAAGATCCTACCAGATTTTATGCAACTAGGAAATTCTAGAGATTTTACTGAATAGGGTCTTTAGGCTAATAATTTCTTCTTCTGTTGTATTCCATGAAGCGATAAATCGAATTTCATTTTTTTCTTTATTCCAGAGATAGCAGGTTACGTGTTCCTGGATCAAGTGTATCCAAGAGCAAGGCACGGTAAAGAAAATTTGGTTTGTTTCTACTTCATGCGTTAAATGCATGTTTTTTGTATTTTTGATGATATCCGCAATTTTTTTTGCTTTATCGTTGGCGTTTTGTGCAAGGCTTTTCCATAGTTTGTTTTTGAAAAATGGGATGTACTGCGCAGATGCGTACCTCATTTTTGATAGAAGTTGTAGAGATTGTTTTTGCAAATGGTCGGCACCGTCGCATAGATCCTTATTAAAAATCAGTACAGACTCCACTCCCATAAGACCGTTCTTGGTTCCTCCAAAAGATACGATGTCAGGATTTGCGACTTGAATTATTTCGGAAAGGGATGCATTGAGATAAACTGATGCATTGAATATTCTGCAGCCGTCAATATGAAGTAGTATATTTTCTTGTTTACATAACATTGAAATAGCTTCTAACTCAGCAAGTGTATACACAGTGCCGACCTCTGTGGACTGCGCTATCGATAGTACCGCAGGCTTGGAAGAGTGCTTTCCGAATGCTTTTTCTGCTTCGATTCTTTTTTTAATCGCTTCCGGGTAGATCTTGCCATTAATGCTAGCTACTTTAAGTAGTTTGCATCCAACAAGAGCCTCAGCCGCTCCACTTTCTTGATGATCTATGTGTGATATGTCAGAGACCAGCACTGATTGGTATCGTTGGCAACATATCCTTAACGAAAGGACGTTGGCACCTGTGCCATTAGGTACAATGAGTACTTTGCATTCATTTTTGAATTCATGTTGTATGAGTTCTATGGCTTTTTTTGTCCAAGGATCATCTCCATAAGCAACTGATGGGCCAGTATTACAGCTTAGGATTGCTTCAATAACATCAGGATGAACGGGTGCATAGTTATCACTTGCAAGACATATTTTATCCATAGACTTCCTCCGCATTAATTGAGTGAAAGAAGATATTCTTAAAGTGTTTTATTTGCAAAATAAGTTTATATCCATGCCGGCAATATTTATTTAAAATAATCCTTTGTCAAAGATGAATGCTATGATATAAGCAGCCTAGAGTATGGATTTAGAGGGGATGACATGGAAGGAAGAGCCTTTACCTATGCCAACTTGAGCAATATGGCTTTTGTTGAACAGATGTATCAAAATTATAAACAAGATCCTTCATCAGTTGATGGTTCATGGCAATATTTTTTTGAGGGTATGGAGTTTGGTCTGGGTTCAAAATGTTCAAAAAAGGCCACTTCAGAAGAGTCGGGAATTAGTGTATACCTTTTAGTTCAGGCCTATAGGAATTATGGCCATACAGTAGCACAGATCGATCCTATTCTAAATGAAACAGAGAAAAAAAATCCTATCTTAGAATTATCTCATTACGGGCTTACAGAGTCTGATTTGTCAAAAGATGTTCCTACTTTTGGTGTTTTGCCTAAAAAAACGGCACCCTTATCAGAACTTATTAAAACGCTTAAGAGTATTTATTGCTCTCATATGGGGATAGAGTATGCAAGTCTAATTAATACCGATATTGTTTCGTTTATACAACAGCGAGTAGAAAATCCTGATTTTAGAAAAATTTCACCAAAAGAATCTGAATTTATATACCATTTCTTGAATAAAGCTGAGCTTCTTGAGTCGTTTATTCATACAAGGTATGTAGGACAAAAAAGGTTTTCCTTAGAAGGTGCTGAAACTTTAATTCCCGTGATTGCTTCTATTTTAGATAAAGGAACAACGCTTGGTTTAGAGTCGTGTGTTATGGGTATGGCTCATAGGGGAAGGCTTAATGTTTTAGTCAACATACTCAATAAATCATACTATACTTTGTTTCATGAGTTTGAAGATCATTATTTTTCAGAACTTGGTCTTGGAACGGGTGATGTAAAATATCACAAAGGATATCAAGGAGATCTTATCACACAAAGCGGACGAAACATACATGTGACCCTTGTTCCTAATCCATCCCATCTTGAGTCTGTCGATCCTCTCGTAGAAGGGAGGGCTAGGGCGATACAAGAGATAAAAAATGCAGATCCAAAGAAGGTGATTCCTATACTTGTACATGGTGATGCCTCAATAGCA
>VGMB01000297.1 GCA_016866585.1 Chlamydiota bacterium | reverse complement strand
TTAACGGGCCGTCTATTTCTAAACTTGGGTATTTATTTGAGTCTGCAAATAAAGAACCTTCTGATAACGTTCTAAAAAAATACAACTCATTACCAATTCATCTCAAAGAATCAATAGACAATCACATTAGAGCGGCTCGCGAAGACTTTATTATTAAAAACCCTATTGCATTTTAAACATTCCAGAAATCCCTCAAAGATTTGAAATAATTAATGCAATCCATTTTTTAGCAATGAACATTCTGCTTTCATCTCCACCTTCTTACCGCTTCGATACAGAAAAATTTTTTCATCTTTTCTGCCCAGCAAACCAATCTCAAGAAGCACCGCATAACGACATTAGCAGTATTTTCACTTTTCACCACACGCTCCATGCTATGCAGATTGCTGAGATACGACAAAGACTCCAAAATTGGGAGTCTATCCACCCATCGATCCAACGAGCTAAAGTGGTCTCTAGAGTTCTCGCCTTTATAAACCACCCCTCTGATGGCGCCCTAGATTTAAGTAAACTACAAATCATCGAACTACCTGATATATTCGACTTATTTCCACTTAAAGAGAAAATCACAACACTGGACATATCTTCTAATCACATTAACAATCTTCCGCTTTCAATGAACGAACTGAAGAACTTAAGAAATATTATAGTTAATAATAATCCTATAACAGATATATCTTGTTTTATTTCTAAACTCACCTCTCTAGAATCTATAGAAGCAAAAAACACACAAATTGAACATCTATTCCACACCCAGACATTTGAATCGCAATTGAAACGAATCGACGTCTCTGGCTGTAAAAAACTTAAAACAATTTCCCAGAATCTGTCTAACGTAGATGTTATAGCTAGAGACTGTGATCATTTCATTGCAATCATCGAAAGTATGCAAAAAAAAATTTCACCTGAAAAAATAACTGAAAAACAGAGATTGACTTTCGAATCCTTAGAAGCCAAAAACTTAAAAAAAATAGTACTTGAATGGTCTCATTCTAATACCAACCATAAAAAAGCTACCAAAATTATAGAAACATTCTTAGCAAACCCCTGCGCGATGATTCTTGATTTACAGGACTGCGGGCTATCAACTCTTCCAGAAATTTTCACATCTTCAACTGTTTCTAAAAGGTTGTCAAAACTAATACTCTCACGCAACCCTCTTGTAATATTACCACTTGGCATCACTTCGTGCAAAAAACTGAATGAAGTATGCCTGTTGAATAATAAAATGAGACATTTGCCAGGGGAACTCTTCAATCTTCCTAAGGGCTGTATATTGCACTTTTCCTCCCCATATCTCTCCAGCCAAACGCTGTTCGAAGCTGGTAGGTTAGCTTACCAAAATAGCAACACAACACGTACAGAATATGGTGTAGACACCCTTTTTGAATGCCTCCAGAAACCACTTGTACAAAAAAAAATCCACGACTGGTCTATATCCCAAAGGGAAAATGGTCAAATGGCTTTATTGACTCTGTTCTCATTTTTGGACAATCCCCATGAAAATCAAGTAATTTTAGACAATCTAGACTTAACCTCTTTACCAGACTGCTTTGATAGCATCGCCTTTAAAGAACGTTGTACATCATTCAATGCAGCAGGAAATCAACTTAACGAGTTACCTCCGACATTTTCATCTATGAAAAACCTTAAGGTTATTGAACTTGGATGTAACGACTTTGTACACCACCCTGCCATATTAAATGATCGCATATTCCCAAATCTAGAAGCGTTATCTTTACGTAAAAACCCTCTCGATGCGTTTATACCTCAAAGATCATATAACGCAAAAATGACAGGTTTGTTTGGATTTTCTTCAATGTGGTATCCAACGATAGAATCATTAACATGGATTGAACCGGAAGAATCAACAAATCAAAGTTCAAATAGCAGTTAATCACTATCTAAAAGTGTTTTAATGGAGCCTGCGATCATATCAGGATCATGCCATATGACCATATGATCGCTTTTTTCTGAAATCTTATGAACGGAGCCTTTAAACTTATCCGCCAAGCACCTTTGAAGGCTACCCCATATAAAATTAGCTTGTTGTATTTGTTCTTTTTTCAAATTGGAAAGACCAAAATACCCCAAATTAAATTCCCTGCCTGATGAAATAACATGACAGGGTATGTTTTCTATAGATACCCGATCAATTTTTTTGATCATTTTAAGGCTTTTTTTCAGATTTTTAAATTCTTTAGCTGTTGTAACACAATGTTTTGTGCTCGATAAGCAAGCCAAATGCACGTCCTTCATGTTCTTAGG
>VGMB01000296.1 GCA_016866585.1 Chlamydiota bacterium | reverse complement strand
AGCAACAAAAAGCTGTCCAAGCAACAGAAGGCAGAGTTTTAATTTTAGCCGGTGCTGGCAGTGGCAAAACAAGCGTTCTCACATATAGAATGGCGCATCTTATCCAGAACAGGTCAATAGATCCATCGAATATATTAGGTCTTACGTTCACCAATAAAGCGGCTGGAGAGATGAAAGAACGTCTTGCTAAAATAATCCCACCTCGCCATGCGAAAAAAGTCACCTTATGTACTTTTCATAGCTTTTGCATGCAAATCTTAAGAAAAGAGATCCACCATTTAGGATACACATCTGAATTTAGCCTTTATGATGAAAAGGATGTAAAAAGACTTCTTACACAAATGGTAAAGCACGCACTGGAGCATGAAGGAGAAATTCCTTCAATACAACCGACATTGAAAAAAATATCGGATGCAAAGAACAAGGGCCTTACCGAAGATGAGATAATTTCCGAGGTTCCCACATGGCATGATGAGTTCAGTAATCAAATAATGAAACAACTACATACATGCATGAGGGCATACAACGCGGTAGACTTCGACAGCCTTCTATCGCTCACAGTTGAGCTCTTTGAAAAACACCCCGACGTACTTAAGATCTATCAAGAAAAATTCAAATACATAATGATTGATGAATACCAGGATACCAACCCTATACAATACAAACTTGCCCACTTACTGAGCCTAAAGCACAACAACCTCTGTGTTGTAGGTGATGATGATCAATCAATATACGGGTGGAGAGGTGCGGAGATAAAAAACATCTTGAACTTCCCTGCTGACATCACGATCAAATTAGAGCAGAACTACAGATCTACACCTTTTATTTTAAAAGCAGCCAATCATGTTATTGCAAACAACAAAGAAAGGCATCGAAAAGAACTTTGGAGCCAATCTGACGCAGGCGACCCTATTAGAGTATTTCACGCTCCGACGGAGACAGAAGAAGTGCAAGCTGTGATCCAAAGGATCATTTGGTATAGGAAACACAAAAAATTGCGATGGAAAGACATGGCAATACTATACCGATCCAATCTTCTATCAAGAAATTTTGAAACGGCATTAAGTCAAGCTGTATGGGATGATAATGGATCGTGGAGAAGAGGGATTCCTTACGCCGTATTTGGAGGCACTGAATTTTACGAACGAGCAGAGATCAAAGATGTTCTGTCTTATCTCAGAGTAATAAGCAACCCCAATGATCAAGAAGCTCTCTTGCGCATAATCAACGTACCTAGAAGAGGTATCTCGGATAAAACATTAGATATTCTGACACAATATAATCGCACCCACAACAAGCAACTATTTGAAGTATTACAAGAAACAGCTAGCAGAAAGATCTCTTTCTCAGATGATATTTCTGATAAAGCAATCCAATCTATCCAAAATTTCTTAAATATTGTGTCATCAGCAAAAGAAAAATTCAGCACAGGTCCTTTACATGAAACCTTTGATTGGCTTATTCAAAAAATAGACTATAAAAAAGCAATCATCGATGATGTAAAAAGCGAAAAAATGAGGCAATTCAAATGGGAAAACGTCTTGCAATGTGTAACGTCTCTTAAAGAATACGAATCTTCTACAGAAGGAGAACAATCTTTAGCCGACTTTGTATCCGCATCTATACTTGACCAAGAAAAAAGCCCATTAAAAGACAAAGAGGATAAGGAAGACAAGGTAAGCCTAATGACAATACACAGCTCTAAAGGCCTTGAGTTTACCACATGTTTTCTTGTTGGTTGTGAGGATCATATTATACCTCACGAAAAAAGCGTATTTGAAAGAGGCCTGGAAGAAGAACGCAGACTGATGTACGTAGCCATGACGCGCGCAAAAAAACATCTCATTTTGAGTATGGCAAGAAAAAGGAAAAAAATGGGGAAAGATATATCAACTACCCCCTCACGATTTTTATTTGAAGTACCTAAAGAAGTACTTCAGATGTCTCAATGGCAATCTTCAGAATAGATCCTAATACTACGCCAGAAAGGATCCTCCTGGCGTAGATACCAAAGATTAAACACCTACGTGCTGTATATTTTGGATACCCTTTGACTTTAATATTTTTTCCACTGAGGCAAATTGATTCTGCTTCACTTCCTCAATTTTTTCAAGACTTCCTACATATTCAAAATGACCTATATGGTTAAGAAGAACCTTGCTATGCGCCCACACTTCACCACCTAGAGCCTTCCATCTGCGACAGAAAAGCCAATCTTCGCTGAGATATCTCCCTTCATGGTCTATTTTCACATCGAATATACTGTACATCATAGGCTCGA
>VGMB01000295.1 GCA_016866585.1 Chlamydiota bacterium | reverse complement strand
CGCCCGAAAGTATTATGGAACTAGCACCCATCATACGAGCCAAAGATATAGCCATTGTTGTGATCGACAGAGATTCCCGTGGCAGATCGACACCTATATGAGGAAGGGTTAGATCTTTATTTTTTTCCATCCACAATTCCAGATCTCCACCTATACCACAGCTCATAAACCCTAGGTCTGAAGACAAAAGATTGAAAACACCTCGATGAACTCTTGGGGAAAAGAAAAATGGAACAGAAAAAACCTGACTTTCTTTAAACCTATAAACCTCCTCTTCATTAGGGTCTGCAGCCATACAAATATGGGGAATAATTCCCTTATTAGAAAGAGCTGCACATGCAGAGCCAACAGCAACTATAACTGCGCGAGAAGAAAGATTTTTAAGATCTTCGATACAGGTATCTAAAGAGGGGCCTGCCCCACAAATGATAAAGGGGATTCCCTCAAAAGAATTCTCAAGCTGATTCACGTAACTTGCAATAGATAGGGTTCTATAGTTAGTTAGAATATTTTTAGCGATAGGCAGCGGGTATAATATCTCTTTGATCGAAGAAAAAATAAGGGTAGCCTCAGTGAAGATCGTATATTTAATGTGTTCGATACGCTCTGGCATCAAAATCTTAAATCTTGAAGAAGGAATGAAATCGACCTTATCACTTGGGCACAAAAGAAGGGCTTGTCTGATGACATTGACCCATTCTTCCTCTTTAGACACATAACGAATCACTACCTGAGGATCTTTTAGCATAAGTTCAGCATGATCAGAATATAAAAACAAATCAAGAACATGAAGGTTTGTTTCCCAGAAAAAAACCCTTCTTTTTTTATCTTTAGATAAGAAGGATTTAATTCTCTTATAATAAGAACCATCACCTATACCCAAAACAAAAACTACTTCCGCAGTATCACTAGGGTCTTTATCAAAGACATCTTGGTTTTGATGTGTATGCTCATTTGAAAAAAAAGAGAATGTCAGAGCTAGAAACGGATTTTTTTCTATAAGTATTTCTCTATTCTTTTCATATACGATAGTCTGCACTTTTTATCCTCCGATAACCAGCTCACCAAACTCATCCCACACTTTCTTACTGCAAGTGTTATTAGAGCTATAACAAATCTGTTCTTTGAGCTTTCCCGAATCATATCGCCTGGTATGGATACCGCAAGGGTTACCCTGGTGATACATCCCCTCATCGAGAACAATCTGGTTTTCTCCAAAAATTATATCCACACCTTGCTTTTTGCCTTCAGAAAAACTACATTTTCTTTTCACCTTCCCGTCTTTAAAATACAAAACAACGTCACCATCGATGATGCCATTTTGATAATTCATGGTGCTCTTTAACGCCCCATTTTCATAAAAAAATTGCTGTAGTCCATGCATTTTCCCATCTTTGTAATGAGTGACACTTGCCACTTTAGAGGACATGTAATATTGATAAGACTCCCCCTGCTCATTTCCATCGAAAAACCAGGTAACGGAAAGAATGTTGCCTTCTTTAGTAAAATAGCGAGAAGGGCCATGTAAAACACCCTTCTTATAATATCCTTGCCAATAGACAGCACCGGTATCGTAAAGCTCTAGAGCGATCCCGTTACGCACCCCTTCCTCTAAAGAAAAGATCTTTTCTAGCTTACAGTTTTTATCTACTTTTGTTTCATACAATGGATTATTCAAACAGGAATATATGTCTGAAGGAATTTTCTTATAGACACCGTGATCTTCAAGATGAATACCTAAGTCTTCATCGATGATGATGTACTTGTCGTAGCTAATTTCATATTTCTTTTTATGCATAAACATCTCCCTGATCGACATGAGCGCTGACAATTTTCTGTATAAACAATAGTTCATTTAGAGTTTGTAAATGAGGTGACGGATACTCCATTCTATCAAAAACCTTTTTCCAGACCGACCAAATAGGCATGATAAGAGCATCGTAGCAGGCAAGCTCTTGGAGTTCATATTGAAGTAAAACAAATGTAGCATTCTGTGTGGGATCATTCGGAAAGAATGATTCAAACATAGAAAGCATCTTATCTAAGATATTTTGTGCAGATAAAAGGCTTTTAGACAACATTGCGAGCGCTTGTTTTTCTCGGCAAGCTTCATTTTTTTGAGACATTTGCAACATACTATGTATTCTTCCTGAAATATCTTGAGGATGAAGTCTAGCGTCTATGCTTGCAAGCGTTGATTTATTTAAACAAAAATCATCTAGATTAGACGTGCTAAGAAACTCTATGTCTTCATGATGGGCTATAAAATCCTTAAGCCATTTAGAT
>VGMB01000294.1 GCA_016866585.1 Chlamydiota bacterium | reverse complement strand
GAGCCAATCAGAGTTGGAAATTGATATAGAGTCTAACGGTTTATGCTTTTCACAAAAAAAATCAGAAGCTGAAAAATAGGCTTTATCATCTGTTCCACATACTAAACATCTGGCTTTGTGATGTATTAAACCCTCATGTTTCAGTATTTTAAGAAGAAAACTGCTGTGTAGCATTTTCAATTTATCTTCAAAGTATGGGATCTTTTTTAGATAGCAGGATAGTAAAAAATAAAGTGCAGGAGAGTTTTTTTCTGGAAATTGTGTCTCTAAAATGGTTTTCGCAAGTGTTAGTCCAAGGCTTAGATAGCTGTATTTTTCTCTTAAAAAATAATGTGGGTTGATGATGCTTACTTCTTTGCATTTGAGTAGCTGTGAATTGCTTTCGTAGCATAAAAACTCAGCTTCACATAAAGGATTTGTTGTGGCAATTAAAGTGGGATTTTTTTTACTAAGTCCTTTGAGAAAAATTGTAACCAGCCCTCTTTCTTCTGAAAGGACTGTTAAAATAGCTTGGGAGTCCTTGTAGGGGACATGTTTGAGTACTATTGCCCGAAGTTTTTCTTCTTTCATGTGTAATCTGTTTTATTTTCAGTATACGCAATAAGATGTTATTTTCTTAATTGTATAATATTTCTGGGCACAAATTTCTGATGATAGTAAATTTAAAAAATAAAGTAACTTTATGTCTTATGCAAAAAAAATAATATTAGCCATTGGTGCTATTGTCCTAATTTTTGGATGTATAACCGTTATTCAAAAATATAACGGCAAGTTTTCTATAGAAAATTTAACATCGTCAAAACCTTTTGAAATGAGTGTATATTCAGGTGTACTTAGTGAAGAAGAAAGTAGGGCAGTAGAGGCTGCTTTTTCTCAAAAATACACATACTTACAACATGGAAAACAGGTATTTCCTTTTGTTTCAGAAGATGGCAAATATGTCATAAAATTTGTAAGACACTACAAAGCTAAGCCCCCATTTTATCACAGCTTACCCCTGCCAAAATCATTGAGAAATTTTGCAACTAAAAGAGCTGAACTTAATAGAGAAAAGGTTGATGTAGCACTTAAAAGTTTTGTTATCGCCGAAAGTCAACTAAAAAAAGAAAGCGGACTTCTTTACGTTCATATAAATAAAACCTCACATATACAAAAGAGTCTGCAGGTTAAAGATAAGTTATATAGAAATTTCAGCATCAACCTAGACGACTACGATTTTATAGTTCAAAAGACAGCTGTGTTGGCTTATGATCAAATAAAACAACTCATGGATAATAATCAGATAGAACAGGCACAGACGCTAGTACTACAAATTATAGACCTAATAGAAACAAGACTTAAGAATGGTATTCATGATAACGATATAACAGTTTTTAAGAATGTAGGAGTTGTTGATGGTAAGCCTATTTTTATAGATTTAGGTAGGTTTAGTTATCTTCCTGCAAATACTAGTACCTATGATTTAAGGAAGGATTTCTTAAAACAAATTAGTAGCTTTTACGATTGGATCAGTAAAAAATATCCTCAATTAGAAAAACAGCTTAAGACTAGATTGGATCAAATTTTTTATGAGTCTATATAATAGATCTTTTAGTGTTGCATCTTCCAGAATGAAATCTGTTCGGTATGTGTGGTAGTTTTTGTGAACACTCCCTCAGCTAAAGCAGAAGGCTTCTCCCGGTTAATAAACCTCTACTTTTAGCAACACTCATTGTGTGGCAAGGAATTTTAGGAGTAGGATGCCCAGGCTATCAATTCCGAGATCTAAAACATCATGATGGTTTGGTTTGAAGAACTTGTCTCAGCCTGCTACCGCAAAAATGAGTGGCTTACGAGCCAGTTCGAAAGAACCGGGTTTTACACCGTCAAAGATAAATGTAAAGCTGAGTCTATTTTTCTTTTTTAACACCAAATTTATAAGAGAACAGAGTTATCATCTATTCATTCCAAATGAAAGTTTCTTATAAAAAGATAGCCTTTTAGACATGCGCTTCTAAAAGGCTATCGAGGTGAAGCTTCCTGAGATCTTACTAGGAAAAGATAGTTAGGACCTCATTATTCTCTACCTCTATTATAAATTAATAAGTTTAATATTGCGTTAAGATGTAGGTTTTTTATTGAAATTTTTCGAATATGCTTTGAGTATTTAAGATGCTGTAAATCAAAAGAATAGACTTTTAGATGCGGGCTTCCAACAGGCTGTTTAGTAGAGATTCACGAGATTTTACTAGGAAAAGAATAGTGTAAATTTTGTGATGAGATTAGGGTTTTACCTTGCATGGGATTTTTGTTATGACTAA
>VGMB01000293.1 GCA_016866585.1 Chlamydiota bacterium | reverse complement strand
CTGGCCCACCTGTGCCAAAAACCACAGCATCGGCTTTCAAAACCATCAGTTGCATAGTAAAAAGATCCATTACAATAATACCACGAGCAACACCCTCATCATCAAGAACAAGTCTCATAAATTCATGATGTTCAAACTTTTCAACTTTGCCCATAGCTTCGTATCTTCTAACTTGTTCATCTAGGGCATAAAGAAGTTGTTGTCCCGTAGAAGCTCCACAAAAAGCTGTCCTATAGTATAATGTCCCTCCAAATCTTCTAAAATCTAAGTTCCCCTCTCCTGTTCTATTAAAAGGACAACCGAATCTTTCCATCATCCTTATGATGCCTGGTGCTGCCATACACATTTCAAGGATAGGGGGTTGATCAGCTAAAAAGTCCCCTCCTTTTATCGTGTCATAAGCATGTATGATAGGAGAGTCGTCTTCATTTTTTAAATTCATCGCAGCATTTATGCCCCCCTGAGCACAAACTGAGTGAGACCTTTTACATTTTGTGACCGATACTACTTTTACATGACATCCATTTTCAGCTAGCTTCATAGCAGCTGCAAGACCTGCTAATCCTCCACCAACAACTATTACTTCTTTTGTTTTTTTACTAAAAGACATCTGCAGCCTCAACTATTTGAAGTTATTTTTTTTAATATTTTAAATTTATCCAATAAGTTCCCCATATAGCTGCTAACCCTAAAAAGGCTATTAGCAACATTATACTTACACAAATTGTTCCCATAGTTTTTTGGGCAGCTCGTCTCAAGATTAGACCCCAAGATATCATAAAGGTCCAAAGACCATTAAAGGCGTGAAAACATGCAGCAAGGACAAATATGGTATAAAGAACTACATAAACTGGGCTCTTGAAAGCATCTCTTACTGATAGTAAAGTAGCTGTACCAAAACTTTTAGATACGGCAATTATTTCATTACCTATAATTTTCTTCTTAACCAATGCATTAATCCATTGTTGTTTAAATAGATTTTCTTGCATTTTTTGTGTATAAGCTTCTTCATCATGATTATAAGGCGCAGACGATTGCCAAAAATCATATCTATTCTCATAAGAGGCCTGAGCGTGATTATTTATTTCACTCTCTTTAACTTGTTGACTTATCTTTTCTGCATCATATATCTGAAATCCTAATCTTGGCTCCAAAGTATATAATCCTGGATCGTTGGAAACTTTAACAAAATAGTATGTATCCAAACCTTCTCTTACAGATTCAGGGTACTCTATAAACCTAAACTTAGCCACGTGAGCAATTATCCCAAACACCAGAATCCAAGAGGTGATTCTTTGCCATGTATATGCTTTATTTCTTTTATACTGAGGCAATGAAGGCTTACTCCCGTCACTTTTAAATGAATTACTCTTCGCCGTAAATAAATATCTAATTCCCCAAAAAGCATGAATTGCTATAGGTGTTCCGATCAAAAATAACTCTAAAGCCGATAAGTATGGCAAATCATGAATAGCATTTACCATTCTTACAAATCCTGCGCCATTCTCTCCTAAAAGAAGAGCCGCTTGTGAATTCGTTAGCAAATGTTCGAGTAAAAAGAGAACGAGCCAAAGACCCATTAATGAGTGAACTCTTCTCCAGATAAATGCCTTGGGTATAGTCGGTGCAGTCATGAATTTACCTTGATTTCAAAATTTCTTTTTAAATCGGTATTAAACTACTCATGACACTTTTGAAAAAGAAAAAAATGACTCTGTATTACTTGCTATAGTAGAAATTGTTTCTTCGTAATCTAATTTTTTTACTTCAGAAACCAATCGAATGGTCTCCAAAATAAAAGAGGGCTCATTCATTTTTCCTCTATGACTTTGCGGGGCAAGATAAGGAGAATCTGTCTCAATTAACAGGCTTTCAATTGGTGTATACTTAATAACATCTCGAAGTTCTTGTGATTTTTTGAATGTTGCAATTCCGCTTATCGATAAAAACCAATTTCTATCAATAACACCCTTAGCTTCAGCTATTGTTCCAGTAAAACAATGAAGCAAAGCTTTCTGATTTCGATACATCTCATCACACTTAGAAAAAAGATCATCAAAAGCATCTCTACAATGAAAAATGATGGGTAATTTTGTTCTAAGAGATAAATCTAAGTATTTTTCTAAAAAATTCAGCTGACATTTTCTATTAGAGTGCTCATAAAAATAGTCTAATCCTGTTTCTCCAATAGCAATAAGCTCTCTTTTAATTGCAGCATTTTCAACTGAAGGGAAAAAAAGTTCTCCATCCGTTTCTACATCATGAGGAGTTGTTGCCGCAGTGTTAAATACCCATGGGTGTT
>VGMB01000292.1 GCA_016866585.1 Chlamydiota bacterium | reverse complement strand
CTGATCGAATCGATTTTACGACTCGTTTCTATTTTTCTGGACTTTTCGGATGGAACATTGACCAAGTTGAAAAGGTCATTCAGAGAAAAGAGCTCATCATACTAGATCCTAAAATGCACGAGGGCTATAAAAGGATCTTTTACGAAATGACACGTGGTAAGCTCTCCCCTTCAAATGTTGATGCAACCAGAGATCCTGAAATAAATAAAATAATCCAAGCTATCTGCTTAATACGAGAGAATTCCGCAACGACCATAAAACCAAGTCTTGATTCCTTTTTAAAATTCATAATTGAGAAATCATCTTCTCAAGAACACTCATTCCGCTTTTTTTTGAATGGATACACATGTGCTTATATTCTCAAAGAACATCTCAAAGAACTTCGCAGCCCAACTCATACCAAAGCAGCAGAATTAGAAAAGATCAAAAGCATATTAAAACTTTTCGAAAGAGATATTATTCATGATCAATGGCAAAGACAATTCCCTGCATATGCGTGCAAAGTATCAACTCAACCAAACTCGTTGCGATTACTTATGTATCTCGCTGAGCTGCAAAGCCATTTTAATAATTTCGACCATGTAGTAATCAAAGAGTCTCTTGGTAACATATTGCGTTTATCAACTAACGGTGACAATCCCAATTTCTTTGCTATAACAAAATGCAAATCGTTCGATCAGCTGCGTTTGATTCTAGCCTTTCTTAATAATCCCGAACACTTAGATACCCATCTATATACAGAACTCGTTCTTCCTATGATTGAACCAATAAGTGCTGTGAGCTGCCAAGGTCTAGATAAATGGCTTTTAATGTATTTTCTTTGCCGTCTCAATCAAAATCAACTAACACACTTTGAAATAAGTCAGATGTCGAAAGATTTTCCTCAATTTTTACGGCTTTGGATAGCACATGCTGATGAACTAGTTCCATTTGAATTAGAGCCAAAGATGGCACTTCTACTAAAGTCACATGCAAGTCTTTTATTCGGAAAAAAAATTGATAATCACATCTTACATGCCACTCTGAGATGTTGTGAATCTTACTTAAATAATAACCCACAGTTTCTTCCTAGTCTCTTATATCTTTTTCATAAAGTAACAGAAGTAAATATCGATGATGACATGAGTTTAATGAACGCATTAGAGCCTATCAAAAGACACACTCGCGATATAGCAAGGCTCCTTGTTGAAACACAAAATAGCGGCCTTTTACGATTTGATCCCGTGAAAGACATACTCAAGTATCTAGCATTTTTAAGCCCACATCTCAATAGAGAGCTTTCTACCCAGATACCTGCTTTACTAAATAGAAGTATTTCCCCACTTTACTTAGATACTTTTGCTCCAATAGATTACACATCTGTTTGTGTTTTGACAAATCGACTAATGCATGACGATCTTGAAGAACAAGTGCTAAAATTAAAAAATAAGCTATCTCTTATCTTGGATATAGACTTCGATAAAATCTTACAAAAAAATCCTCTACTTGTTTCCTATCTAAAAGAAGAAGAGATTTCAGATATATTTATTTCCAGTCTTTCTGAAGAAAATAGCACCCTTACAGAACAATTATGTACTTATTTCCCCTCACGTTGCTTAGAATTGTGCTTAGATCTACTGCAAAAATCAACCACTTTACACGCACCACTTGTACATAAAATAGAAACTAGCCTGGTAATGAAGGAACTTTTATTATCAAAAGTCAGCTGGTTACTACCTATGACTAACACAAATGAGACTCTAGCCTTTCAATATTTCTTGAAGTTGAAAAGCCCTCATTTGAAATCACAAGTAGCAACTTTCTTGCAGTCTATGCTAAATACAAATCCAGAATTCGCCCTCAAATGTGCTCTTAATACTGGACCGCAACTGCAGAAGATACTGCTAGAAAATTCAACCAAAAAATGGACTGACCTACTACTGCAGAACAAAGATTCATTAAATAATGATCAAAGAGAGCAGATAATGCGAACCCTTACAATGGTTGACAGCTCAAAAACAACCTCTCGTAATATAGCCTTATTATCTGCCGAGCTGATCTGCAAATGCACTAATGATAAAAAATACCAGATAGAATTACTTTCTGATCTCGTAAATCGCTATCTCCCTATAATTCGCATGATGAAAGAAGAAAACAATCTATCTCTGATTAAAATCTATCCTGTATATATCTCAAAAGTAGCTCACTTACTCGAACATTCTTATCTAGTAGAACCATCAAAGACACTTCTAAAACAAGAACGCTATGAGCTCTGCTCTGATAATATTGCATTCTCAGAATATTTTGACTGGGCAAAAAAACAACCCAGATCAGAAAAAATAAGCACATCTCTAATTGGTAAAATACAATT
>VGMB01000291.1 GCA_016866585.1 Chlamydiota bacterium | reverse complement strand
CTCTTTGAATGCTTCCGAGTGATTAAGATTCAAACATTTCAAAAGACTGACCAAAACATCTTTATGCGCGGGAAATTGGGCAGAAAGACCTCCAATCTTTTCGGCAAGATACACCTTACTCTGAATAAGGTCTTGTTCTTGAATAAAACTCATCAGACGTTGCTCATCAAATTGCATTATATCGTCCATGGAGTAAACGTGCTGACCCGGCCTATAGCGCATGCACGAATAAATTATGCGGAAAGCACCTGAAAGATCTTGAGCTTCTATCTTATAGTAAATAAAATCAAAAAGCTCTCTACTTATAGTTTTCTTTTGATAATGTAAATCAGATGCAATATTCGAAAGAATAGCAGACGCATAATCTCGATCATCCCAATTCAGCTTCAATAGTATAGCAACCCTAGAGGGAATAAATTTTTCAACCTCTAAAACATTGATCATTCTGAGCATTTGAGTATCGCTAAGAATGCTACTTGTTTTCAGAGAAGCAAAATAATTGTCATCATTAACTGCAATAATGGAATTATCCGCTATGACATTCAAAATACGATTAGGCTCTTGAATCGCGGTCATACTTGTTAAATCTGAAATGCTCATAAACTTTTTTTACCCATGTTCATGTGTTTTTTTCTTGTTTCTGCTGCCAAGCACGCGCTGCAAATGGATGATCTATAGTTAGAGTCCAAGGGCAGAAGATTGTTCGTACTATAGACACATCATCGCCAGCTCCCAATAACTTCATAAGAATAGAAAGCGCTACAGTAGGTAGATATGGTATGGGCATGAAAAATGAAATTTTTTTAACCCATGAAGGAATGAAAGAACCTATCCTATCAAAAAAACTAACAAGAAAAGTCGGCGCAATTCTCCTATAAAGTAGATCCATAACATGTAATCGGTTATCGATCTTTATGCCAACCTGCTTTAAAAGTCCTATTGCATTAGAAGAACAATTCCCTTTTAAAAGAGACACTTGAAAATTATCATCTCTCTTCTGTTTTTCCACTTCGCTTTTTAGATGGTTAAACTGCTCTTTTGTAAGAGGAATATCCGTCTTCATAAAACTATGGCTATCCTTAGCAAGCAGAAGATACCTGTCAGGAGTCTCTATAGAACCTGGCTTCTTGCTAAAGGGCGATAGATAATCTTGCCAGCCCACTTTTCTTGTCAAACCAAATTGACCTGTCGCATATCTTTTACCTTTTTCATCGACCAGAACTAGCATATTATGATCGCCAAATATAACAGGTGTTACTCCTTTAGGATCACGCATTGCAGACCAAAACTCCACGCGACACTTACCAGTCGCAGGTTCTGTATCATAGTGACGGACCTCACGTGAGGTAAGTGGATTGTATTTTGCAATCTTACCATCCATGTAAGTATAATCTTCTGTCAGAACACCTTTTTCATTAGTACGAAACAGCTCTTTCCCCATAGCATAATAAGCAACGAGTCCATCTGTTATTTTTTTCTTGCTAACATGCTCCCATTTTATCGGCCCATAGAACCCTTCAACAGAGATAGAAGGATCAGAGGGAAGCTGATGACCAAGTGATTGAATTTGATGGTGTAAATGATTGGCGTAAATAAAATCTGTAAATTCTTTAAACTTATGCGAGGGAAGCTTCTTAGAATCAATCTTGCCACCAAGCTTTGCTACCAATCCAGCCTGACTAAGTTCGCTTGCTTCTTTCGAAAACTCCTTTCCATACAACTTAGAAAAAACTCTAGAGGCTTTGTAAGTAACATCCACCAGATCTCTTATTTGCTCTTTCTCTTTTAGATTCAACTGGCGAAGATTTTTCGTCTTAAGCAAATCATTAGTAAAAGTACAAAGCTTAGCTGCCTGTAAATGAAAATCCACTGCGTTCATGCTCTTTATTTCTACAGAAGCAACATCTGCTCCTGAAAACTCACACGCAACAAACTTCTTCTGATTCAATGCAGTCTGAACAGCATCTACTAACCCTGAAATTCTAATCGACATAAAAACGCCTTCAATTTACTCCCGTCGACACAAATTATATAAAATAAATAAAACAAAATCAACTTAAGAATAAATTATAAGTCATTAAAAACATTTGAATTGCGTTAAATTAAAATTAGATTTTCACTTCTAATTGACGGAGTAAAAAAAACACTATTCTTTGTTATTTTTCAACTTACCCTTGACGAAAACAAGTAAATACATCAGAATCATACCTTTCGCTTAAATGCCCAGGTGGTGAAATTGGTAGACACGCCAGATTTAGGTTCTGGTGCCGCGAGGTGTGTAGGTTCGAGTCCTATCCTGGGCAATTTCAAAAAAAGTAAATTCTTCAAATAAAAAATATCTTGTAAATTAAA
>VGMB01000290.1 GCA_016866585.1 Chlamydiota bacterium | reverse complement strand
CTTTCTTTCCCATGGCACGCCTTAGAACATCACCCTCACCAAGGCTATAATTTGCCAAGCGACTAGCTATCTGCATAACCTGCTCTTGATAGACCATAATCCCGTATGTTTCAGCGAGAATATCAGCCATCAGAGGATGATCAATTTCAATACTCTCCTTACCGTGTTTTCTGTTACAGAACGAAGGAATCATTTCCATAGGCCCAGGTCTATAAAGAGCACCTACCGCAATTATTTCTTCGAATTTATCTATATGAAGTTGTCTAGCAAGCTCTTGCATACCTCCAGATTCCACTTGGAATATACCAAGTGTTTTGCCTTGAGTTAACAGCTCGAATGTATTCAAATTATCTAACGGGAGATTAACCCAATCTATATCGGTTCCTGTACTAACTTTAATAGCATTGACCGCTCTTTGGATAGAAGTAAGTGTTTTCAATCCTAAAAAGTCAATTTTTAACATTCCAACAGCTTCAACAGGTTTCATTGAATACTGGGTTACAGAAATATCAGAATCTTTTGAAACACAAAGGGGGATATGTTCCATGAGTGGATCCCCACCAATAATGAGACCTGCGGCATGTATACCAGTATTTCTGACAGATCCTTCTAACTTAAGAGCTAGATTAATGAGATTTTGGGTTTCTGGATCCGTTTCGTACTGAGCTTTTAAGTCAGGATCTACTTCTATAGCTTTTTCTAGCGTAATTGTAGGATCTTCTGGAACCAGCTTAGCAATAGCATTGACTTTCGGCAAAGGAACGCTCAAAACTCGACCCACATCTTTTATTGCCATCTTAGCCTTCATAGTACCGAAGGTTATTATTTGAGCAACTCGTTCTTTTCCATATTTTCTTACTGTATAGTCTATTACCTCCTGCCTTCTTTCCATACATATATCAACATCAATATCAGGATAAGAAATCCTTTCAGGATTAATAAATCTCTCGAAAAATAAGTGAAACCTAAGGGGCTCTATATCAGTTATTCCGATTAGATAAAGTATAATTGAGCCGGCTCCTGAACCTCTTCCAGGGCCAACAGGAATTCCTTCTTTTTTTGCCCATGCGATAAAATCGTAGACAATCAATAGATAATCGCACATTCCTTTAGAGGTAATAATTTCTAGCTCATAGGTCAATCTGTCTTTTACAACTTTAAGCGGATCTTTTCCTGGATATTTTTCTGCTACTTTTTCAAGTTGAAAAGATTGGTATCGTTTTTTAATGCCCTCTTCACAAAGTGATATTAAAAAATTCTCAGCCTCTTTTTCTCTTTCTTTAGGAGAAACTTCTTTACCTTCAAGATAAGGGGGAATAAATACTGGATAATATTTTGTTTTGAAATCAAAATCAAATGAACACTTTTGCGCTATTAATTCAGTATTTGTTACTGCTTCAGGAATGTCCGCGAAAAGATTTTGCATCTGCAGGGAACTTTTGAAATAAAATTCATGAGAGGGTAAAACTTCCCTTTTGGGATTTAACATCCTAGATTTAGGATTCCCTTGAGAATCTCTTTCCCATATTTCACAAGGTTCACCGGATTGAATGTTCAAAAGAATTTCATGAGCTCTCCAGTCAGCCTGCTCTATATAATGAATATCATTAGTTGCTACAAGAGGAATCCCAAGTTCTAATGACAAAAAAATCAACTTCTCATTTACTTTAGACTGGTCTTTCACATAATCAAGATACCGCTGATACAACCATGGCTCATCCATGATTTTATCGTTATGTATGGTTTCATTATCCATCGGATGGCGCTGGATCTCAAAATAGTAATCTTGCCCAAAAACATCTTTAAACCACTGTATTTCTTCCCTAAGCTCTTTGTCCCTATCTTGCAGGATAAATCCACCTATACTACTTGATACCGGCCCCGACAAACAAATTAGCCCTTCACTGTGATCTTTTATGAGCTGTTTGTCTATACGAGGAGTATAATAAAATCCTTCAATATGAGCTAACGAACTTAATTTACACAAATTTTTGTATCCTTGAAGGTTCTTAGCTAAAAGAACTATGGGATAACCTGCTGAGTATCCTGGAAATCTTTTCTTATCTAGACGAGAAAATGGAGCTACATGAAGCTCGCAACCAATGATAGGTTTAATCTTATTCTGAACACAAGCCTTGTAAAACTCCACAGCGGCATACATATTACCAGAGTCTGTTAGAGCTAGGTAAGGCAAGGAATGCTGAGCGGCCTTCTTAACTAAAGATATTACAGAAGCTGTTGAATCGAGAATCGAATATTGAGAATGCACATGTAGCGGAATCCACACCATAAAAGAACTCATTTAATTAGTAAGTGTAATTTCTAACGCACCCTCTCATCACAAAAGTCGATTGGGCGCTGAGGGTT
>VGMB01000289.1 GCA_016866585.1 Chlamydiota bacterium | reverse complement strand
TCCGAGCTAATTTTTCCGCTTTGCTCCCATCGACGAAGCGTATCTCGAGAAACGCCAAAATGTTTTGCTGCTGTGCCAATACTTACTTTCATGACAAGAAATAATATGCAAAATGCATAGGTTTGTCAATAATTTATTAGATTTTTCTAAGCTGTTAACAAACCCTCTATACGAATGGTGCATCAGTCCCTCGGCTATTAACCGGAGGTATAAAGCCTGTTTTAAGGCCTTTGTGACAAGCTCAGTACTTAAACTAGCTCCTATACTAAGACCTACTATCTCCCTCGAAAAAAGGTCCAATACTACTGCTACATATAGCCATCCTTCAGCTGTCCATACGCAGGTAATATCGCTTAGCCAGACTTTAGTTGGTTTTTCTACAAGAAACTGCTGATCAAGATGGTTTGGTGCTATCTCTACAGCTCTCTTTTACTTGAACCTCTATGTAGAAAATCATAATAGCCACATCGAGACACTTTAAGCACTTCTGCCATCTTCTCTATAGAGAATTGGTTTGAGTGAGCTTTCATAAATTCAAATCTCACCCTTTGGGTTTTAAGAAGATGGCTGCTGCCTTTTTTAAGATGTCTCTCTCCATTGTGACCTCAGCAAGCAGCTTCCTTAAGAGATAAATTTCCTCATTGCATGGTTTAAGCTGTCCATTACCTGGAAAACTATCTTCTCCATGTTCCTTAAACTCCTGGATCCATCCATAAAGTGTAGACTTGGGTATCCCTAGATTTTGAGCTACTTCATCCAGCTTTTTGCCGCTTTCTTGGGTAGAGCTTTATGGAATTTATTTTAAACTCACGATCATATTTTCTTTGCTTTTCCATAGACATTCTTTATTCGTTTTTATTGTCTCTTGTCTTTGTTCTTTATGTCTAGAAAATGGTAGCAAGATCACTTACTGGTTGTATGCGCGTGGATTGTTTGCATCTCTATAAAACCTGGGTTTTCAGATTTGGCATCTAGAGATCTAAGAGGGGTATCTAGATTTTTACAATATTCTTCGAAGTCAGAACAAATGCGCGGGCCTCGATATCCTGGGTTCTCGCATTTCTCTCTTAATTTGTCTCTAACATGTTTCGGTAAAAGCACTCTACAGTTAGTTGGTAATTTTAGAATTGATTTGGGTTGTTGTGATTGCAGCGGATTACCAGTTAACACCAATCCAATCAAAGAGGTAAGCCCTGATAGATCTGGCAGTGATTGCAGCTGATTGTTATTTACATACAATATTTTCAAACGATTACGCATAGTAGCGTTATCGAAAATATCTGGTAATGATGTTAATCGTAAAGATGATAAATCTAAGTCTCTTTCTCTGCCAGACATGAATGTCATGATTCGGTTTGAAGCAATTTGACGATTGTGGTCACTTCCAGCCCACTTTTGAAGTTCTTTTTGCACAGCAATAATCTCCAAAGATCTTAAAAGTGGCTCTATTTTGTTTTCATCATTTATATGATGTTTCACCCAATAATTACGTGTTGTATTAAACATGTTACAGGAATAATAAAATAAATTATTACTCTTGTTGAAGCATCGATAAAATGCAGTGTGTATCTTTGCTTTGTCCTCATTTGATTCACTACTATAAATTTCGTGGGTCAAATCTCGAATAGACAGAAGTAACTGCTAGCCTCTTGAGGACTCCTCATGATGAGGCAGGTTTTGTATTCTTTGCCTGAGAGACTCCGGTAGTTGATGTATAATATGCTCAGGATCAGCAGTTCCTTGGGTTAAGGCCTGATGAGCTTTATATAGATGGGAAACCTCTTTGAGGCTAGTGGGGATGCTTGACATGATTTTACTTTGGTTTAAAATTTATAACTGCTTCTTATAATTTATTTTAAAACAAATGTGTTAAGTGTGTATTAATTTTTTTAATTTTTTCACGGTTTAAATAGACTTTAAAAGCGTAATTCAATAAGCGTTAGAGCAAAAGAAATTAACGGTAAGTAACTTAAGGTGAAAAAAACAGCTTTATGCTTTTTTGAGCGACAGTGTTTTTATAAACAATTCTTGCATAAGCATTTAGAGATCTATACGTCGGATTTTTACAGGCAGTCCTAAAGTGTAGATTTTATTGATAATAGCTGTTTTTACCAATTTCGCAGAATTTGTTCATTCTTTCCGATTGTATAGGTCATCCGTACGGCTTCCTCTGATGTTTTCTCTAGAATTCACCCAACAATGCAGCCTTGGATAAAACTTCCTAAGCGGGATGTTAGGGAAAATACCTTGATTAACATCCATTTGCTATGGCGTTGTGTTTTTTTAAGAACTTAGAACCTTTTTTGTTAGTTCAAGGATACCTTGCGTGTACTCATTTTGGGCTTGTAAAAATGCTTTATCATCATCGCTTTT
>VGMB01000288.1 GCA_016866585.1 Chlamydiota bacterium | reverse complement strand
GTTTTTGTCTATGAGTACATATCTATGTTCTTTGATCCTTGCAGCAACGTGTTTTTCGAATTTTTCAAGTAGCTTAAAGCGCTTAAGAAAAACTTGCGTCTCTACATTGAGATTGATGACATTGAAGCGAGAGAAGCATTGCCGTTTTTCAGCAATGACTACGTTAAATCCTCTGGCACGCAATTCAAAAGAGGCTGCAAGACCTGCGATACCGGCTCCACTGATCAAAGCAAGTGGTTTTGCTGGCCTAAAGTAAAGCCCGCAGTTAAGAGCTATTTCTGTTATACGAAGGTCTATAGCGTGGCATAGTATTTTTGCAATAGGTAGATTATAAATTGCATTTTTAAGCCTTTGAGCTGCATTTAGTGTGTGTAGTTCGATCTTGTTATTTACCAGGGCAGATGCTGCCGACACACAATCATATTGATGTAATTTTCTAATACTTGATGACATAATAATCCTAATTAACTTTTTGGTTTGTATTTATAACGACGTTAAAAATAAGCGTTATACATGCGAGTAAAACGAGTTGAAAAAAACCTAGTAGGGCTAATAAAAAAAATTAGGCGTGGTTACGCCACCAAGAAGAATTGATAGAAGATAAAGCGGAAAGGTTGAAACACATGCCAAGATCGGGCATTGGTGGTTTTATGTAATCAAATCGATACATTTTCATTTTTTTTCAAGCCTCCTTACGTAGTTTTCTAAAAATTTTAAAAGATCATCGCTGATAATTTTTAAAGCATTAGAGCCACGTGTAATTTGAGAAATACTTACTTTCATTGCCTCAGATATTTCTCGTTGTGATAATTCCTCACTTAAAAGAGCTCTGATGATCTGCATGCGTGAAGATAGGTGGTCCTTTTCTTCTATTGTTAAAAATAAACCGAGTAGCTCCTCCAATCTGGAGGTGTTTTTTGTTTCTAAACAGAGGTCTAAAAACATTTTCCAGCCTTCTTCATCACGTAGTCTCACTTGAGTCCTCTTCTTTATACTCTTGTAATGGTGTAGCATTACAGTATATTTATGCAACTTGTTTTGGATTTTATTTCTATAATGCTTATTGTTAGTTCTTTAAAGTAAGGTTGAAAAAGCGGGAGATGTGGGTTATAATGATAATCAAACAAAAAATGAAGGTATAAGAAGAAAATGCCTGAACTACCTGAAGTAGAGACAATAGTCCGGGAATTGAATCATTCTGATCTGATAGGAAAAAAAATTCTAAGGGCGGAAGTTTTTTGGTATAAGACGATTGCAATACCTCAAGTGTCTGAATTTTTGCAGGCAATCGAAAATCAAAAAATCCTTAAAATTACGCGACAGGGCAAATATATTGTTTTTCATCTTTCTTTGGGATACCTATTTGTTCACTTGAGGATGACTGGAAAGTTTCTCTTTACCTTACCCTGTAAACATGAGCGTGTCAGGCTTTTCCTTGATGACGGCAGGATTCTTTACTACGCCGATCAACGTAAATTTGGTCGATTTTCTCTTAGCAAGACATTAGATCTTATGGAGAATATCGGGATAGATCCATTTTCAAAAGAATTTACTTTAGAGTTTCTTAGATCGCTTTTATGCTCCCATTCGCGTCAAATAAAACCATTCCTCTTGGATCAAAAATACATAGCTGGTCTGGGAAATATTTATGTGGACGAGGCTTTGTGGGAAGCTAAAATACATCCAGAAAGGCTATCTAATACGTTGTCGGAAAGACAAATCCAAGAATTATATGCAGCGATTCCTAAAGTGCTTGAAAAAGGAATCAAGAACTTAGGAACCTCTTTAGGCGCACATCGATCAAACTATTATAGTGTCAGTGGCAGGAAGGGGGGAAATCAATACAAGCTTAACGTATTTCGTCGCGATGGGGAGCCTTGCGCAAGATGTGGTGAGATGATCATCAAGGTAAAGGTTGCGCAAAGAGGAACCCACATATGTCCCAATTGTCAAAGCTAAGACGAGAGCATCCTTAGTTGGTTAATCCCCTAAATGTACCTATATATAAATTAGAGTGGGTTCCTTCGCAGGCACAAAATCATTGCATGAAGTTGTGCCTTCAGCGAGAGCTAGATGGTGTGGTAACCAAAGCAATTTTAACACAAAACATCAAAGAAAACACTCTAGCTATAAATACATTTTTTTGATTCTTGCGGAAAATCAAATCTGCTGACAAGGAAGCTACCTTAGCAGTTAGGTAAAGACTCGAGTTGATAGTAAAAAAAACTGTAGATAGAAATACTTAGATGTGATTCTACAGCATTCTAAATTAAGAACTGACCTTACGCAACCAACTTCAAAAGATTGTAATTTCTTAAGCTCCTCGTAAGCTATTTGATTAGCTTTGATCAAAATTTTGTATTTCAGTGCAAAATGATTT
>VGMB01000287.1 GCA_016866585.1 Chlamydiota bacterium | reverse complement strand
CCAATCCCCAATCCCCAATCCCCATTTTAAATTAATTATAAGAAAAATTTTTTAACTATAAAAACTTCAATATTGTTGATTTTTGTTTATAAATTAAATAGTAATAAAGCTAATAATATTTCAATTTTTTATATTATATAAAAAATTAGAAACATTAGACATAAAAAAATTTTCAATGACCCGCCCCTGGGGAGGATCATTGGAAAAAAATATATCACAAATGTAAAATAATTTTCAATTTTAGTATGATATAAATAATTAAATTAATTTTCTGTATTGTTTACATTTTCATATGCCCATTTCAACCAATTTGTGAGAACATGTAAGTCCTTTTTTGAAACAGTGGCACCTCCCCAAATACGAATTCCAGGAGGAGCCGATTTGTAACTTCCAATGTCAAAAGCCACTTCTTCTTTTTCTAAAATTTTTAGCATTTTCTTCAATTTTTCCAATTCGAGATCAAGAGTGAGGCAAATAGAAGTATTAGATCGTATAGAACTATCCTCAGCTAAAAATCTAATCCAATTATTTTCTTTTACAAAATTTTCGATGACAGCTAAATTCTCATTCGATTTTTGGATTAGAGCCTCGAGTCCCCCGATGGAATCCGCCCATTTTAGAGCATCAAGGAAATCTTCAATGCAAAGCATAGAAGGAGTGTTAATGACATTTCCCGTAAAAATATCAGGGGAAAACCGAAAGATCTTAGGCATTGGCCAAGGTCGGTTATTTTTAAATTTATGAAAGCGTTCTATAGCTCTGGGAGAGGCGATTAAAATTCCGTGAGCAGCTTCACCTCCAAGAACTTTTTGCCAAGAGAAAGTAGTGACATCCAGTTTTTCCCAAGGCAAGTGCATTGCAAAGGCAGCAGAAGTGGCATCACAAATAGTTAGACCTTCTCTATCATCAGCGATCCAGTTACCATGGGGAATTTTAACTCCAGAAGTAGTTCCATTCCAAGTAAACACTACATCATTTTTTTTAGTGTTTACTTTAATCAAATCTGGTAATTTTCCATAATCAGATTCGAATTTGTTGACTTTGAGTTTGAGCTCTTGAGCTGCGTCCACATACCAATCTTTCCCAAAAGCATCCATAACTACAACATCAACTTCTGATTCATGAGATAGTAGCCCCCACATAGCCATCTCAACAGCTCCTGTGTCAGAAGCTGGTACTATCCCAATTGAATAATTATCAGGGATCCTTAGGATTCTCTTAGCTTCTTCAGTAGCTTTTTTTATCCTGGCCTTTCCTAGAGAAGATCTGTGAGATCTACCAAGTAAATTAGTAGGCAGATTAGACAGCTCATATCCCGGTCTCTTTGTACAAGGTCCTGAACCGAAGTTAGGATTTGAAGGCTTATTCACAGGTCGATCATCTTCATCAGTTTTAGAAAGGCTGCTCTGCTTAGGAACAAGCTTAAGTCTTTTAATTTTCTTAATATTGTGTAAATTTATCAAATTGTCAATTATATCTAAACCGACTATTTCATCGGTAGTAATAACGCCGAAGGCAGAGTTCTGAAATCTTCCTAATGACATATCAGCGATGTTTATACTAGACATAGCAGATGACACGGCAGCTATTACTCCTGGTTTATCATTGTTCCAGAACATTAGAATGTTACCAATAGGATTAAATTCTACTTTAAAATCATCAATTTTCACAACTCGAATAGTTTCGCCATGATAAACAGTTCCTACTAGTGAGTGTTTTGATATATCAGTTTCTAAAACTAATTCAATAGTATCGTTAAACTGTCCTCTCTCAATTTGATCGAAACGATTTACTTTTATTTTAAGTCCATGTTCTTCGGCTAAATAAGGAGCATTTATTAGATTCACAGAGTCTTCTACCACATGATTAAGCAATCCCTTTAAGGCAGAATTGCAAATAATATCAGCAACTTGGTCCTTTGACAGTTCTTTTCCATAAAGATTTAAGGTTAATTTTTTCACACTTCCATCGAGGATTTGACCTAGCATTGATCCTAATCTTTCGGATAGATCTAAGTACTGGATCATATGAGCTTGTTTTGATAAGCCGATGTATCCTGCATTTACAACCCCCAAATACTCATTGTAATCTAGAGCATTCACGAATTGAACTGCGATGTCTTGAGCCACTTTAGATTGAGCTTCGCTTGTGTTTGCCCCGAGATGAGGAGTACAAATAACAGCTGGATGCTTGAGAAGTTCTACAATTTCTGGTGTAGGCGGCTCTTTGGAGAAAGTGTCAAGGGCTGCTGCCGCAACTTTTCCAGATTTAAGAGCTTCGAGTAAGTCCATTTCATTGACTATACCACCTCTAGCGCAATTGATTATTCTTACGCCATTTTTGCATTTTTTTAGGGAGTTTTTGTTAATCAAATTTTTTGTTTCATCATTCA
>VGMB01000286.1 GCA_016866585.1 Chlamydiota bacterium | reverse complement strand
TAAAACTACCTGCAACATGGGAAGGTATTATAACTGCTGAAAGACTTGAAAAAGAAGGAATCCACTGTAACATGACACTCATGTTTTGCATGGCTCAAGCTATAGGATGCGCTCAAGCTAAAGCAACATTAATCTCTCCATTCGTTGGTAGAATTTTAGACTGGTATAAAAAAGCTGAAGGCAAAGACAAATACGAACCAGCGGAAGATCCTGGCGTAAAGTCTGTTACACAAATATTTAACTACTACAAGCACTTTGATATTAAAACACAAATCATGGGAGCTAGCTTTAGAAATACTGATGAGATCATCGAACTTGCGGGATGTGATCTACTTACAATAGCACCGAAGCTTCTTTCTGAACTTCAAAATTCTCAAGGTGAAGTAGTTAGAAAGCTTAACCCAGCAAATTCTAAAACAATACCTGTAGAAAAAATAGTAATCGATGAGAAGAAATTCCGTTGGATGCTCTGCGAAGATGCGATGGCAACTGACAAGCTTCACGAAGGTATTCGCAATTTTGCTAAAGACGCGGCAAAACTTGAAAAAGCAATTTTACCAAGATTAGCATAAAGAACTTGTGTAAGGCCTCTATCAAGAGGCCTTACACAACCTTTAATTCTTAAATATGTACACTACAAACATACATCTACTCTAGACGTGAAAGTCCCTTCTCTCGGCTTTTATCAAACATAAAAAGAAACAATCCAATTGAAGCAGCTAAATATAAAATATTTAGAGCCATAGACTCAAAATAGTCTGACCAGCTAAAAACTCCTGTTTGATAACATTTTCTCATTCCCTCAAAAACGTGTGTCATTGGCAACATTTTAGATATATTTTGTAACCAGCTTGGAAGTGCATTTAGAGGATAAAAAACAGCACTTAAGGGAGAAAATATATACCCTGCGACCCAAGCAAGCATTTGCATTCGTTGCCCGTAATATATAATAATAGAAGAACTCAAAAAACCACACCACCAACCTGAAATAACTAAGGATATAGCATAAGGAAAAAAAGGAGCTCCCAAGTCGAAAATATTTATGGAGTATAGAAAGAAAATAACTATAGAACCAAAAAATACGGTAATTAAGTTCTTACTTAAACCAAGCATCATTAGAGATATGACCCATTCTATCGGCTTTAATGGCGTAGAAAACAAGTTCACAAAATTCCTAGCCCAAAGTTCATTAAGGATATTGACAGCTACCTCATAGTTACTTCGCCATACTATTTGCCAAAAGACCAAAGCTGTAAGAACAGGAACAGCTATAGCAACGCTAGACCCGAGAGTCTGGATCCAGACCATAGTAATTCCCCATAAAAAAATATCTAAAATAGGCCAAAAAAAAAGTTCTGTAAACTGATCCAGCCTAAAGAAATTATAGAAATATTTTTTATAAATTGCACAAATTCTACCAAAACTCATAATGCGTTCCGTGTTTTATTTTGTTTAACCATCTTTAAGAAATAATCTTCTAAAGTGGGTTCATGAATTTTTATTCCTGAATATAAAACCCCAGATTTGGCGAAATTTGTTAAAACTGTGGCTACATGAAATTCATCCAATTCTAAAATCAACGTTCTATGATCCACATAAAAGCTCAAGCCAAGATGGGTAACTATACCAATCGCGTGATCCATTCCCTCATTAAATACAAGCTCTACAGTTGAGGTTGAAGCACTTTTAGCTAAGCTTTCAGGAGTATCATCAGCTATAATAGATCCATTTTGCATAAATAAAATACGATCACATACTTCTGCAACTTCTGTCATATTATGAGAAGTAAATAGTATTGAAACTCCTTCCTTATTTTGCTGCTCTAGAACAAAATGAATAATATCTTTGGCTATATCCGGATCTAAAGAGGCAGTCGGCTCATCAAGTAGAGCAATTTTTGGCTTCATCATAAATGCTTTTACTAATACCAATCTTGTTATCTGCCCTGCTGATAATGATGAAACCTTAGACTTTAACTTACTTTCTATACCAAATCGTTCTAATAATGTATTTCTTCTTTGCTTGATTTGGCTGTCTGTAAGTCCATAAAGCCTCCCAAATACATTTAAATTCTGCTCTACGGTCATGTTCCAGGGAAGACTTATATAGGTGCTCGCAAATGCTACCTGTCGTAAAATGTCTGATCTATGAGAACTTAAATTTTTACCAAAATATAGTATGGAACCATCGGTTGGTTTTAAGGTACTTAAAAGCATCTGTATGGTTGTGGTTTTCCCTGCACCATTTGCTCCTAGAAGACCTAAAACCTCACCCTGTCTTAAATCGAAAGATATATTATTTACTGCAACAAATGACTCTTTGTTTTTGAAAACTTTGGTTAAGTTCTTAACTTCCAAAATTGGGGATTTACTTTCCATGAGAATTCCTAAATTAATACTGGCA
>VGMB01000285.1 GCA_016866585.1 Chlamydiota bacterium | reverse complement strand
TAAGTTTGATCAGGTGATGTTTGCATCTGTAAAGCAGGCTTATGAGATGGGTTGCACTTCTGTGGGTGCCACCATTTATTTCGGCTCGCCAGAGAGCCCTAGACAGATCATGGAAGTGTCTCGCGCTTTTGAGATGGCACACGAGCTTGGCATGGCCACAGTTCTTTGGTGTTACCTTAGAAACCCAGCGTTCAAAACCAAAGATGCAGACTATCATGAAGCTGCCGACCTAACAGGACAGGCTGATCACCTCGGAGCGACGATAAAAGCTGATATCGTTAAACAAAAACTCCCTTTATGCAATGGCGGTTTCAAAGCCCTTAATTTCGGTAAGCAGACTGAATCTATGTATACGAAGTTGTCTTCTGCTCATCCCATAGACCTCGTCAGATATCAGGTGGCTAATAGCTATATGGGTAGGATTGGTCTTATTAACTCAGGGGGGCCTTCAGGTGAGAATGACCTTCAAGATGCTGTTATGACAGCTGTTATTAACAAAAGAGCTGGTGGCATGGGTCTAATCTCAGGAAGAAAAGCATTCCAAAAGCCTATGAATGAAGGTGTTCAGCTCCTAAACGCTATACAAGATGTCTATCTCTGTAAGGACATTACCATAGCCTAATCGATAAAAAATGAGCTCCGGTAGCCATGCTATGGGAGCTCTTATTTTCAAGAAAACAACAGCTTTGCCAAAATAAGCTATTTTGCGTATTTTTTATTTTAAATTTTAATCATAATTTAATAATCCGTTGGTATTATATAGATACAAGATAATTAACGCATTGCGGGGATGAAATGTAGCTAAAATACCATGAGGTTATATGAGTAGCATTTCACTTGGCCAAAACCAATTATTGGCTATACCATCTTCACTAGAAAATTCAGAAAACAGAGTCTTGGCATTTTTACCCAAGACATTCCAAGACCAAATCCGTACACTCACTACTTCTTCTTTAGCAGAAGAGCGGAAACAGCTCATCTGCGATTTCACAGCTTCGTGGGTACAGCTTCTAGACAAAACAACGCAAACAAAGATCTATAGCGCATTTTATAAAGCATGTGGCGTTAGCCACACGGGAGATCCTCGCTGGGGCGAAAATCACATTGCAGACTCAGCTAAGATAGATATCTTACATAAAGTTATTCGTGATATATTCCCTAAAGTTTGGTCATTTCCTCTATCGGCAGTTGGACCTGATTTGGTTTTGTATCTAGACAGAAAGAGTTTTCTTGCACTATCCAGTTGTTCTACTCAAATTCGTAAAGAACTTAAAGATGTCTACCTCAGCGCTCAAAGACGCCTCTTCAGAGAATCAATAGGGGGCTTTTTTATTCAAAATCAACCCTTAGCAAAAATTCCTGAAGATATGCCCTATCCAGCGGTTTTGGCTGATGCAAAGATGGAATCGATGGTGAAAATTCGGTATGTGTTAGTAAATGGTAATAAAGAGCAGGTTGCGAGCATATTTAAAACATATGGCAGTAAACCGCTTCATGAAAAAATTTTGCAAAATGTAGTTCGAGAACTAACCCATCAAAGCAATATTGATCAGCTAAGAAACTTATCGCCACATATCAAAGACATTCTGTTAACAGACATTAGTAATGCAATCAGCCATCGAAGATGGAATGATGTGAGTGTGCTGTCTAAATCTTTCCATGACATATCTTTTACTGACTCAGTTAGAGTCACCACGTATTTCCAGTCCTTTGAAACAATACATTTGTTAAGGGAATTTTTTATTGAACTAAAGGATAGTATTCCTATGGATAGTGCAGAAGCAAACTTATATTTAAGGGGCGCATACACTAACAGCGTGGAACTACTATGGTTGATCAAAGATGACAACATCCAAGAGGTGAAAGCAAGACTTAATCAGGGTCACTTAGTTTTAAATATGCACTTTACTGAGTTTTTAAATTACGCAGTATATAGAAATAGTACTGAAATTGTTGGTGCACTACTTGCAGGTGGTAGGGAAATGACAAGTGATTTTAGAGGTAAAATGGCAGAGCTGGCCTTTTCTAAAGGAAATAAAGAGATAGCGTCAATACTGATGCAAAGTGGAGAGCTTGATGATCCTCATAGAAGTAATTGCATAATCTGCTGCGCGATAAATAATATGCCGTCTGATCTTGAGAAAATACTTTCTGATGGAAAAGGCCTATCCTCAAATACCCTGAGTGCAGCTTTAGGATACGCCAGGCACTACAGTGAATCGACAATGAGCGAATTATTAAGCACGTTTGCATCATAACGTTGTTAAGGTGGCTATAAAATATGCAGAAGTATCTCCATCATTTAGCCTCATTATAGTATGTCTTTTCTAACGCATGTTTTCTTACTGAAAGGTTCCTTTTCAGTAAGAAATTTCGTTTAAAAAAAATATTTTACAGTTTTAATTTATT
>VGMB01000284.1 GCA_016866585.1 Chlamydiota bacterium | reverse complement strand
ACGGGTTTTAATCTCACAGAGTGTCATCTTACTGATCCATGGTTTCATGAGTCTGTCAATGCAGTAAGAAGTTTTTGGGAGCATAGCTCGTTGCAGGCGTATAATATGAGAGCTAATCAAGGGACTTTAAGGACGCTAACTCTTCGCAGAGGGCTTCGTACAGGTGATAGGCTTGCTATGCTTACTGTATCTGGAGCTGCGGAATTTGCCCTCAGGAAAAAGGATATAGATGGTTTCATTTCTGCTCTACTGTCTGTGGTTCCCGAGGAGCAACATACTAATTATAGTATCTTTATCAGAGTACAGCAAATTTTAACAGGATCCCCAACTCAGTTTTTTGAGATGAATGTCCATGGTCCTGATTACCTTACAGAAGAGCTAATCATAGGTGAAAGTGGTAAAAAGTTTTCGTTTAAGATAAGCCCCACAGCTTTTTTTCAGCCCAATACGCGCCAAGCTGAGCTCCTTTACAACAAGGCCATTATGATGGCGGGAACAGGTAGTTTACGTCATGTTTTAGATCTTTATGCTGGAACTTCTACACTAGGTATTTTATTTTCATCAAAAGCTGAAAAGGTAACTTCTATCGAAATAAATCCTCACGCGACTTTCGATGCTGAAGTAAATAAAGAATGGAACGATGTAGAAAACTTACATGTAAAAAAAGGGGATGTTGCCCAGATTTTGGCCGAGCTTAGAAAAGATCCTCTTTTTAATTCTGATGTAGTCGTGGTTGACCCTCCAAGAGCTGGACTCGATGCGAATGCAATAAATCATATCGTTGAGCTCGCTCCGGAAAAAATTATTTACATATCCTGCAATCCTAAAACACAAGCAGATAATGTTAGAGTTTTAGTAGAAAGAGGATATCAATTAGCTCAGATTCAACCCGTAGATCAGTTCCCCCACACCACTCATGTGGAAAACATTTGCCTTCTTTTAAAAACGGCAACCTAATTTTTCTATTGCATTTACTTGTATTTCCCTGGCATTCTATCGAAAATAGACCATGGTAATTTTTTAAATTGAAAGGATGAAATCATGAATAAATTCGTTGCGCTTTCTGCAGGCATCCCCGCAAGCTTGCTTACATCGCTTGCTTTTGCCGATGGAGAAGCAGCTCAGCCTCAAGGTAGCTTTATGCAAACATTAGTGATGATTGGTGTTGCTCTTTTGTTTTTCTATTTTATTCTTTGGAGACCAGAGCAAAAAAGAAGAAAAATGTTAGATCAACAGCGTGGCAGTATGAAGACTGGTGATAAGGTAACTGCTATGGGAATAGTTGGTACTGTATCAAAAGTTCAAGAAACTACAGTAATTTTAAAGATGGTAGACGGTTCTAAAATTGAAGTGCTAAAAGCAGCAATAACAGATGTTCAACCAGCTTCAGGGGAAGCTTCCTCTTGTGACACTACAGAGTGCAAGTAGTTTTTTTAACTAGGTCTGCGTTTTTACGCAGATCTAGGTCTTTCAGTTAGAATTTCTCTTATATATTGCTCTATAGCAGCATGTCTTATTCTATAATCATCAGCTTCGATTTCGAAATTCATGATTTTTTTGCCTAGCATAGGATCATCAGGGATGCCTTTTTCTCCTTTGGCTTTTTGCCAGACGTGTCCTTCTATTTTATGTCTAAACTTGTCAGGAAGTTTACTATATGTATTTTTTAACTCTTCTTGAGGAGTTTCTTCTGTTATGTAGTGCCTTTTCAGTTCATCTAATACCATAAGACGAAGCGCGCGAGCTCTATCTTTATGAGATATGAAAATACCTAAGTCATTTTGATTTAGGAATAAATTTCTTCCTATTTCCCAACGTGACTGTTCAATTGAAGGCTCTTTTGTTATTTTATGTTTAAACAGCAAATACATATGGTGATACAACTGGTCTCTTTGCTTAGGAGCGTCTTTTCCTAGTGCAGCATCTGCATCTGCTGTTTTTAAATAGTCAGCTAAAGGATCAGCATCGGGAGCTTTATCTAAGTAATTTGCATGTCCAAGATAATTATTAAGTGCTCCAAGAGAGCTAGTTAGTAACTCTTCTTTTGGAATGGCTTCAAATTTTGCACTTTTATTTGGTGTTACTTTAGATTGTAACGTAGTTACATTTTCTTTTGGTGATTCTTTATGAGTGTGAGAATGTCGATCTTTAGAATGAACATTGCGGGAACTGTGCCGGCCGTGATGTATAGGTTTATCACTTTTTCCATAATAATGGTGGTGATGATGAATTTCTCTAGTTACAGGTTCAACATGTCTATGTTTCATGCGTGAAGGACGAGTACCTTTTTCTTCATGATCATGTGTAGACATACCAGGGCAAGCGCATCAAAATTTCAGTTAACAAATAAATGCATTATGTGGTGGCATTTCTCCTTTTTAGGAGGTATAATGTCTAGTCTCACAAAAATGCAGTCCCGTATGATTCA
>VGMB01000283.1 GCA_016866585.1 Chlamydiota bacterium | reverse complement strand
TGTTTTATTAGCATCGGCACCGATCGCTCTAGCTGCTCTGCTGCGGAGAGGTCCTGCAGAGATTACATTCACACGAACCTTCCACTTACGACCAGCTTCCCAGGCGAGAACTCTAGTATCTGACTCAAGGGCAGCTTTCGCTGAGCTCATACCACCACCGTAGCCAGGAACAACTCTTTCTGAAGCTAAGTATGTTAGGGATACCGCAGCTCCGCCTTCGTTCATAATGCGACCAAAATGAGAGAGTAGGCTTACAAAAGAGTAAGAGGAGGCGCTAAGTGCTGCCAAGTAGCCAGCTCTTGATGTTTCAAGTAATGGTTTTTTGACTTCCGGTGCGTTAGCTAAAGCGTGAACGAAGATGTCTATTTTTCCAAAATCTTTTTCAACGGCCTCAACAACTTCGGATATAGTGTATCCGTTTGCATCTGCATAGCGTTTGTTTTCTTTTATGTCTTGAGGGACATCTTCGGGTTTGTCAAAAGCGGCATCAAGGGCATATAACTTTGTATATTGCATAAGTGATCCGTTGGAAAGCTTTCTAGATTCATCAAACTTGCCAGCGTTCCATGACGTTGTGAATATCTTAACAAGAGGTGTCCATGTTCCAATCAGGATTTCAGCACCGGCCTCAGCTAAAGCCTTAGCTATAGCCCACCCGTAACCTTGGTCATCTCCTATACCTGCAATAAACGCTTTTTTTCCTTTCAAATTAATAGGTAACATATCTCAACCTGATGTGTGAAGTTAAAGCGGGTACTATACCAAAAGGTAAAGAATATCTCAAGATAGTAGAAAAGTTTTTAGTTGCTAAAGTAAAGGCAGCACGTGAAATTTTGTGCTGCCTGTATGTAATATAGCGGTTACGCTTGGAATGCGGCCTTCAGGGTGTCAAGCGAAGAGATCATCTGGATAAATGCTAATTTATCGGTTCTCTGTTTTTTTATGCTCTCATAGTAAACATCTACAGAGACAGATTGTTTTTCTAGATCTGCAATTATTGTTCCTTCAACTGTAGTGCTTTGAGAAGTTGGATTAATATTTACCCCGGCAATCTCTATTCTTTCTTCGTCGAGTTGTTGATATTCATCAAACTTGTTATTCATCTTTTCAAAAGCAGCGAGTAGCTTTGCAACCCGTTCTTCAGAGCCTTCTAGATTTCTCGCCCTTGTGATCACTTCAGAAAGAGGGAGATCAGCTCCGCCTGTTGCCATCTGAATAAGTCCTTTCTCCATTTTTTTCAGTTCTTTACTACCATTTTGAGAGGAAGGTTTAAGAGATCTAAGGACTCTTCCTTCATGCTCTGATAATTGTGGTGTCTTATTTTTTATAAATCTGCAAAGAGGTGAGAGTTCTTGTAAAAACTCCTTCCTGGCGTTGAAGTATTCTTGCCAAGCTTTATCAATCTTCCCGTTGAATCTATGTGTTCCTGCAAGCTCAGATTCTTTTGCTAGATACTCTTGTTTAGCCTGTAGCAGAGATTCTTTTTTCGATTGGGCTTCTTGCTGTATGGAGGTTTGATTGTTTAGCTCTGTGATTGTTTGCTCTATCTTCTGAGGGGGATAGAGTTTATTAAACTCTTGTGTAGCTATCCCGTGCATATCATCGCGACTTAATCGCGAAAACTTCGCACTAATGCTAGTGATAAATTTTTTATATGCATCTAAACTAAATCCTTTGGAAGAATTTATTGATGATAAAAATTTTTTAACAGCTGATGTAAAAGACTTTTTATCTTGATCATGCTGCAGATCTCTTACTTCTATAGGAACTGGAGAATGGCGAGGTATGACTACTGGCTGTTGTTCTGTTTCTGGGACAGGATTTTGTGTTTTGTATTGCTGTTGGTTTCGATTGAATGCAGTAAACAACATAGCCGTCGAAGCAAAAAGCGCGGCACCAACACCGATACCGATATTACTGTCTGAGCTAATAGCTTCTATGGTTCTTTCAGCTATTGGAGTTAATAGTGTAGAAGATGTTTCTCCGGAGGTAATAGCTTGCATGCCCGCTTCAGCTATTTTAGCAGAATTGGCAGACAGAGCTTTCAATCCTGTTTTAATGAGTGGGACAGCGTATTCTGGGAAGTTCTTTGTTAAATAATTTATTGCTGGAATCATTTTTTTACTGAATGTTAAATATAATTAATTCGTAATTCATTATATTAACTTTCTATGTAAAATTCAAAATAAAGATCTATATTTATGTTAATAAAATAAATTTTATATCTAAAATATAGTACTGAAAAATTTAATGATATGATGTCTGCTTATATTAAAAAATTACTTTCTTTTCCCAGCGCTTTTTAGCATCATTCTACGCCATCCTTCAGCTGTGATAAGTCTGTTTTTTTCAAAGTTTTTTTTATATGGTTTTTCGTGCTGAGAACTTTCAATTTCTTCATCGGTTGATTCTGATTTTTTTTTTATAATTTTTGT